>JANXRK010000038.1 GCA_025353045.1 Candidatus Tayloriibacteriota bacterium | reverse complement strand
AAAGAAAGGTATTTTACATATTCCAAACAATAGTAGTACTTCGGCCACAAGAGTAATCACAATTTCTCTAATCTGAGACGATTCAAATGATCCTCGATATGCAATCGTCGAAAAGATAAAGAAAATAAATCCCGTGACGATAAACATAAGAATGATCAGAAGATTTGAAGTTTCAATGGGAATATATTTTTGACTAAAATAAAAGATAATTCCCATAACCACAGCCTGAAGTGCTGAAGAGTACACAACAAACGGCAAAAGCTTTTTTATAAACGACTTATCACTCGTAGCCATGACTTTTTGTGAAGGAAAGAGAGTCCAATATGAGATAAGAATTCCAGGGATTCCTACAGTAAAATAGTTGATCAAGGTAATATTGAGTGGAGAAAATGGAAATGGATGTCCAAGGAGACTTACAACAATAAAAAAGAAAAGTCCTGAAAATGCCGGATATAAAAAGATACATGCCACAATTTCTGCATTTTTGATAATACTGTCTGCCATTTGAACTCCTCCAGGTAAAGCGGTAAAACTATTATTCATCAAAACGACTGACGAAACTTGGCGCGCCGCTTGAGAACCTTCAAACATGGCGATACCGAGATCAGATTTCTTCAAAGCCAAAGTGTCATTTGCACCGTCTCCGACCATAGCCGTAAATCCAGTCTTTTTTAATGATTCAATAATCATTCCTTTTTGTTCAGGTAGTGTTCTGGCAAAAATAGAATAATCTTTCGCTTTAGTCATAAAATCTGTTGTTGACCATGCTTTCATCTCTGCGCCCGTGATTAATTTATCACAATTTTGTACGCCAGCAGACTGAGCAATCGATCGAACTGTCTCTGGACTATCTCCAGAAATTATATATAGATGCACTCCTCGCTTTTGAAAGAAGTCGATTGCTTCTTTTATACCTGGTCGTAATTTACTAGCAATAATAAAGACAGCAACGATTGATAATTGAGATTTTGAAAAATCATCATTGAGTTCCTTGGCTTGAGATTCAGCAACACAAAAGATTCGTTTTGCTTGTTTTGTTTCAGTGATAAGAAAATTAGTAAGCCATTCTTTTTCTTTTGGATCATAAAGATGTGGCAAAATAGATTCAGAAGATCCAGCAATAATAATCGAAGTACTTTTATCAACTTTCTCAATTTTTACAGCGCCATATTGTCTCCATGAAGAAAAAGATACAACACCAAGTATTTTTGATGACGATTCTGATCCACCAAGAAATTTTTCAATAGCTTGAATAGTTTGTGAATTTTCTTTTGCACCAAAAAGGTATGCTTTGACCAATTCCTTCGCCTCAGACTTTTCTTTATTCCCAAACGTTTCCATTCTTTCAACAACAAGCGTATTCTCCGTCAAAGTTCCCGTCTTATCCATACAAAGATTCTTGATTCGACCGAGCTTTTCCGTAGCATTTATTTCTTGCAATAATACATTTTTATTAAATAGATGTGCAGCACCATAAGCAAAAAGAAGTGTCATAGCAAAAACCAAACCTTGTGGAACCAGAGTGCTTGTGAGTGCTCCAATATTTTTGACAATTTGAACATATGATTGATTAACAATCGTTCCGCGAATAATCACAAAAATAATTATGGCAATCAAAAGATATCCGGAATATTTGATCAATCGACCGATATCTCTTTGGATCGGACTCATATTAACAGAATACGTTTTGATTCCCTCAGTCATCTTGGCGATCTGACTTTCTTGGAAAACAATTTCGATACTCATAATCCCCGAACCAGACGTAATAATGCTTCCAGCGAGAACATGATCGTCTTTTGCATGAGGAATAGATGCTGATTCACCAGTTATAAGACCCTCATTTAGCTCTAATGCATTTGATTCAGTCAAAGTTCCATCACAAGGAACTTGATCGCCAGTTCGAAGTCTGATTAAATCTCCTTTCTTTATTTCTTCAACAAGAATAGACTTTTCACTTATATCCTTTTCAATTCGAATAACATGGGGTGCAGTTAAAAGTTGGAGATTTTCGAGGGCAAAAAAAGCACGGAGATCCTGTATGAGTCCGAAGAAAATATTTAAAATAAGAACAAATCCCAAAAATAATGCTGATTGCGTGTCTCCAAAAAAATATAGAGTGACAATAACAACAAAAATAATTCCATTTACTAAAATAAAAACGTTACGAGAAACAATAAAACTAAAGTTTTTAATCTTCTGCTTAGTCAGCTTTTCCATTGTTTCAGTATAGCATTAAAAAGAGATGCCCACCGAAGTGGGCGCTCTGTGTAGTCTGATCGTCTCAATCGAGACACCCTGTCATTGATGCCGGAAGGCAATCAGACATATAGATTCCCTGGAAGGATTTTCCAGGGAATCTTGATCTCACGGAATGCAAGAAGTGTTCGACTCGTTCTGGCAGACCAAAACCGATAGTAAGGAGTTGTAAATAAATTTGCATTTTTGACAAATTAAGCAATATCTATGGTTTTGGCAACACCAGGAATTGCCAAGGAGGATGAAATGGGAAAGCCGCAAGGGTGCTGAACACCAACACTTCTTTGACGGAGGCAAGTGTTTCAGTACCCTTAGTGGCACCAATAACTACACGCTTGCTTCTAGAGATGAATGCTTATTCTTAATGGGAAACGGTCGTAGAAGCTGTAATTGATGTATCAAGATGAAAAGCTTTCAGTCCATTAATTATGGTTTTAACATCCTGTCTAGCAGTCTTCAAAGCTGCAGCAGCTGTCTTGATATTTTCTCGAGCTGATTTCAATGCTGCAGTGTTAGAAGCTAATATAGTTTTGTTTCCATTATCCGGAACTAGCCCAGAAACTCCTGTTTCTGCTGTAGATGCCTGTGCGCTTGCCGCTGTTGTTTGGCTAGTAATATCTGAAAGTGCAGATTGAAGGGCAGAAACATCTTTCCCAGCAGTTTGAGCAGCAGTAATTCGTATCTGTAACTTAGTTGCAATACCATTCATAAGGCCAACTAATACATTTATCCTATCTACTGAGACTTCTATATTTCCTTGTGGAATAATTAATGCATATATTCTAGATGTATTAATAGCAGAAGCGGCATCAGTTCTAGCAACACTTAATACGGTATCGGCATCTATCTTTGCCTTTGAAGTTGTAAGATTGCCAATTTCAGTTTGGACTTCCGCAGAAATATTTGCTTTTTCAGTTGAAGACACGTTCTTTAGCGATTGAACCTTTGTACTTAATGTGTTCAATGATGTAATTCTGGCAGTAATTTCTTGGTCAGTCTTGGCTATTAAAGCTGCAAGTTTCTGAGTCTGATTAGCTTGAGATTTGACTGATACTGTAGTACTCGCAGTTACTTTTTGTGCATATGCCGGCAGAGCCACGAGACTCATGACCAAACTAGATCCTACCACCAAGCTAGAAGTTATTTTTTTAATATTATTAGTATTCATTTTTTTAATTTAAAATTTTTTTAATTTACCTGACATTGTGTATAACGGGGAAAGATCTAAATTGTGACTATTACTGCACAGGTTGGTTAGAATTTGCATTTGCAGAATCCAGACTATTCATTTGAGTATCAATATTGGCAGTATCCTGATTTATAGAAGCATCAGAGCTATTGCTCGCCGAAACTGTATCGGTTTGCTGAGTTTGGGAGGTCTGAGTGACTGGCTCTTTTGTAGTGCTGGAATTAACAGGTGCCTGAAGGGATACATCAGATGATGTGCCAGAAGCACTTGAATACCATAAAATACCACCGATTATAATAACTACGACCACTATTAATGTAACTATTTTTGTTGAATTTGACATAGTATATACCTTTTAATATTTAATAATATTACCAATGATAACATATTTCGATAACTTATTGTTCAATTTTTAACACGATTAGACACCTAACCTTTTAAGACTGCCTCTGGTCACACAGTGCCGTGACCTAAATTGCTACGTGTCGTGGTTCGAGTCTTAGACGATGTTAGAACCTCATTAATAAGCATTTCTGACCTCAACTGGTTCAGGATTGTTAAGACTTGGTAAGCCTTATATTCTCTCAAATGCCATCGTAAACATTCCAGGAGCTTCGGTTATCTCGCTTTTTTGAAATTCCCGCAACAAATTGGTAGTGCATAAAATTCATCGATGATATATTGACTTCTCACGTCCACAGGTAATTGATAATCGGGGGCTGTAACGCTATATGCGAAATCCTAAAAAATCAAGTGAGTTTTCTACACATGTTGGGATATTTTCTTGCGTATCGAGAATGTGTATTCAGGAGTAAACAAATCAAAATGAATTCATT
>JANXRK010000037.1 GCA_025353045.1 Candidatus Tayloriibacteriota bacterium | reverse complement strand
CGACGGTCCATTGAAGGTTAAAGGTGACACCTTTTCACATCACAAGTCACTCAAGATTGGCGGTTCGCGCACAGCGGCCGCCTTTTTCTATAAAGAAGGTGCTCGTGTAGGTTGACTCATGAAAAATTCAAGGGTTTCTGTTGGGGAAATTTTTGATACAAAAGAAGGGACAATTTTTGAGATGATAACTTTCGGAGTTTTAACAATAGGCAAGGCAATAACAGTTTCCTTCTGCTGCACAAAAGGCATAGCAGAAATAATCTGCGGTTGGAACTGGCCATTTACCTCAACTACGGTAAAGCGAATACGGATAAGATTCCCGTCTTTGTCTTTGACGATGCGCTCAAAAATACCATTTATATTTGTATTGCGAGTAGCTAACATAAAACCATTATAACATTTTGAATATGAATAACTATTGACATATTAATAAACAGATGTTACTCTTTTAATTGTGGACGGATTGAAAGCTTGGAAGAGGAAAGGTACATACAGACTGGCTAGTAGAATGCTAGCCAGAGAAGAATCTAGATCTTGGTACTACCAGATCTAATTGAATGCCCCGATTGCAATGCATGAGGGGCATTTGCACTATTTCTTGATGTTTGTCTTGTAAAAAATATTTTAATATTGTATGTTTCCTGTAGACTAAATGAATGCTCTACAACTTTCGAGTGTCGTCGCCCTTGTCATGGGTTGGGTTTCCTTGGGAACTCTGGCTTTCATCAAGATTCTGGCCATATCCAATGCCACCCGTCCCAGCAATCTACCCAAACGCAAGATTCTCCGAGTAATCTCGACATGGACCTTGTGTGTCATCCTTGCGCCTCTCGCTTGGCTTATTGCTACACTAGGAACGGTAACGAAGGACTAGACAGCTCATACGCTGTCGCAACCACCGAAAACCTCGGTGGTTTTCTTTTATTAGTACTTCTACTTCTCCCCAATCTTCACCTTCGGTGCCTTTAGGACTTTACCGTTAAGTTCGTATCCTTTCTGTATCACTGTAGTTACCAAATTCCCTTCTTTGCCATCCTCGATAGCTTCATCTCTCATAGGATCAAAAGGTTTTCCAAGCGGATCAATTTCCTTAAGGCCAAAATCTTCAAGAGTCTTTTTGAGTTGATTTGAAATGTATTCAACGCCAATTCTCCAATTCTTATCAACTTTCTCCCACGCCTCTTTATTCCCCATCGCCATAGTAAAACTATCAAGAACTGGAATGAGCTCTTCGATTAGGTTTTGATTTGAGAAACGAGCAAAATCCTTCTGAGATTCCTGATCTCTTTTTCTTGCATTCAAAAATTCAGCCTTATCCTTCTGCCAATTATTCAAATATTCTTGTTTTTCTTCTAGAGCTTTTTTGAGCTTTTCCTTGAGACTCTTTATCTGATCGTCACCATTTTCTTCAGGTTCAATTGTTACATCGTTGTCTTCATTCATATATTTCTAGTATACGTTAAACAAAAAATCCGGCAAGTCCGGACTTTTTTTGACTAGTTTTATCTCTTACTCCACTGCGGACTCTTTCGGGCTTTCTTCAAACCGAACTTTCTTCGTTCCTTTGCTCTCGGATCTCGCTTGAGAAGTCCTGCCTTCTTGAGTTTACCTCTAAGTTCCTTATCCCATTCGATAAGTGCTCGAGCGATACCATGTCTTATAGCATCTGCTTGTCCACTCACGCCACCTCCCTTTGCTACTACAGTTATTTTAAATTTTGTCTCAGTAAGCTTTGATTCTTTAAGAGATTCCTGAGCTGTAGCTTGTAATTCTTTTGTTGGGAAATATTCTTCCACTGTTTTGCCATTGATATCAAAAGACATCTTTGTTGCAGGAGTGATTCGTACACGAGCCGAAGCAGTCTTTCGTCGTCCGATAGTCTCAATATACTTTTCTGATTTTGTAAGTGTATCCTTCATAATATTATTCAGTAATTGTTAAATTCTTCATGATGATCTTTCTCAAACTATTTGAAGGAAGCATTCGATAAATAGCTTTTTCAAAGACTTCTTTTGTCCCTTTTCGAGCGATAAGGTGTTCAAGAGTTTCAGTAAAAAGACCTCCTCGAAAACCTGTGAAAGTTACGTATTCCTTTTCCTTAAGCTTCTTGATATCAAAAGCCGCCTTGCTTGTATTGATGATAGTCACCTTTACATCGGCAACTGTATTTCGAGCAAAAGATACAGATCTTTTACCATTCAAAAGACTCGCAGCTTCGCTTGCTACTCGTCCCAACTTTTTTCCTTGTGCATCTAAAGTGTAGTTCATATAAGTATTATACAAATTCAATCATAGCCATCGGTGCTGCGTCAAGCTTTCGTGGTTCTAGTTTAATAATTCGAAGATATCCTCCCTTTCGATCTGTATACTTCTTTGCAATTGTATCAAAGAGAGCTTTTGTCTCTTTTTCACCATCAAGCTTTGAAATAACAACTCTTCGTGAAGCCAAAGTGCCTGACTTTGCCTTTGTAACAAGCTTTTCTACGTATGGTCTAAGCTCTTTTGCCTTTGCAAGAGTAGTTCGGATTCTGTTTTCATTAATAAGGTTTCGAGCAAGAGAACGCATCAAAGCATTTCTCTGATCTTTTTCCAAACCGAATTTTCTTTTGCTTGAATGGTGTCTCATAAAATATTATTTCTGTATTATTTAAGGGTTATACCATATTGCGCAAGAACCTTTTTAATTTCTTGAACTCCTTTACTTCCCAATCCTTCAATGTCCAAAATATCAAGCTCCTTCTTTCGAGCAAGACCTCCGACAGTTCGGATATTTGCACCTGTAAGTGCCTTCGTTGTTCGTGGAGATAGCCCTATAGCGTCGATCCGAGTCTTGAGGAATTCAACATCCATTTCTTGCTTAACTTCTCCATCTGTTGATACAGCTCCCTTCTCTTTCTTTTCTTCAACAATTTCTTCTTCCTTAAAGCCTACAATAGACTTCAATTGCATAATCATAAGAGAGATTGAATTTTCCAAAGCTTCTTTTGGACTAAGAGTTCCATCTGTTTCGATAGAAATTCTCAAACGATTGAAATCTGTTCGATCTCCAACTCGCATGTTTTCAACTTCGTAATTTACTTTTCGGATAGGCGTGAATGTTGCATCAAGGGAAATAGTTCCAATATCTACTCGGTCCTTTGTGATGATATCCTTTGAAACATAACCAAGTCCCTTTTCAACAGTGATTTCTACTTCAAGTTCAGCGCTCTTATCAGTCAAAGTTGCGATGTGAAGATCCCCGTTAAGAATTTCGACTTGCCCAGGTACATCGATATCTTTTGCAAGAATGGTCTTAACACCCTTTGCTTTCAAAGTGATTGTTTGAGGTTCATCAGTGATGATCTTGATTCGGAGTTTTTTAAAGTTAAGAAGAAGATTAATAACATCTTCCTTAACGCCATCGATAGCGGAAAATTCATGTTCAGCACCTTTGATCTTTACTCGAGTAACTGCAGATCCAGGAAGTGATGAAAGGATGATTCGTCGAAGTGAGTTACCAAGTGTATGTCCATAGCCTGGGTAAAGACCATCAATTTCATAAATACCACTAAAACCTTCCTCTCGGATTATCTTTGGCTTTGATGGAACAATTATTGAATGATTTGACATATATTTTTATTAAAATTAATTATGTTTTCTCCTATTAATACTATCTACTATAAAATTCCAATACTGCTCCGACATTGAACAGCAATTCTGTAGGGGCGACAAGCGGTATACCCTCGACCGTAACTTCCTTTTTATCGAAATTGAGTTTGAGCCATGATGGAATTTTGATTGTTTTTAGTCGTTCATCAAGAGTTACAAAAAGACCTTTTTTCTTACTTCCTTCTCGGATACCTATAACATCACCAACGTGAACATGGTATGAAGGAATAGTAACGATCTTGCCATTTACGGTAAGATGACCATGAGATGAAACTTGTCGAGCTGCTTGGCGAGTGGTGGCAA
>JANXRK010000026.1 GCA_025353045.1 Candidatus Tayloriibacteriota bacterium | reverse complement strand
TGCGGGACGGAAATCCAATCCCGCCGAATTTCAAAATCATTTAGTTCGTTTAAGGTGCCCTCGGTAGGAATCAACGACTACGTCGTCAGGTGCTTTTCGGTCTCATTCGCTACGCTCATTCGACATCGAAAAGCCTTTCGATTCCTACACGGATGTGCACATGCACATCCTCTCAGTCACAACTCACTTCGTTCGTTGTGCCCTCGGTAGGAATCGAACCTACATCACAACTTCCGCAAAGTTGAGTCCTATCCATTGAACGACGGGGGCAGTCCTAGAATCCTAGCATCTCAAGGAACTTTTGGGAAAGGGATTCTATATGTTCTGTTTCGGCAATATAATTTAAAAGAGTATCTCGCACATGCTCTGGATCTACATCATCAATATAGATTGTAATAAATGGCATAAAAAGTTTATGAGACTTTAAAATTATTTTTGCAGGTCGTTCGTGTGCATCAATCCAAAACGATTCAAGTGTAAGAAAAGGGTAGAGGACATTATTTAAAACAATACCTCTGTCGTTTATCTCACAATGTATCAAACGGGGTTTTTTTGCAGCATGAACAACAAGTGCAAATGATCCTATAAGAATAAAAATACCAAAGAAAAAGTTATTAAAGATAAAAGCTAAAGCAGCTGCAGTAATAGTAATAATACCGACTGCCCAATACCAGTCATTATTTTTTTCTACATAAATATGTTCGTATGCGTCCCAAGATAGAAGAGGTTTCATATGATGATTATACTTTTATTTTTTATACTTTGCCATGATCTCTTCCTCAACCATTGTTCGCTCTTTTCCATATTTGAGATGCGAAAGCTCTTTAATAGAATCAACAATAGCTTTATTTCCAGTTGACGGCGCAAATGTCTCGATATTGAAAGGTTTTACAGGGCGACCATTTGCCAGCATCTTGAGATATGCATTTCGATTGTCGATCGACATAATGTCTTTTGCAGTAAAGACAGGTGAAAATTGTTTTTCCAAATATTCTGCATCCTCAGCACCCACTCGGAAGGCTGCGATCGATCCAACGTTTCCGAAAACCGAGTCCTTGATATCTTCTTCGAGTTGAGCGATGAATTGGTGTGCAACAGCGAGTGATAGTTTGTATTTTCGAGCTTCAGAGAGGATAGTCGAAATAGAGTTTGTTGTAACGTTTTGGAATTCATCAATATAAAGATAAAACGGTGGAAGATTTTTACCAATTGAATCGACTCGAGATAGGGCAGCCATCAAGATCTTTCCGACAAGAATAAGACCGATAAGGTTTGCATTGATATCACCAAGTCTACCTTTTGAAAGATTCACAAGAAGAATCTTCTTTGAATCCATGATCTCTCTAAAGTTAATACTTGAACTTTCCTGAGCAATGATCGGCCGCATAATGTCATCCGAAAGGAAGACATCGAATTTACTTGTGATATATGGCACTATATTTGCCAGAGATGCTTCACCTCCAGCTTTTTCTGCTACTTCTTTCCAGAATTGTATGACGATAGGATTTTTACATTTTGAAATTTTCAATTCTCGGAATGCTTTATTTGCCAAAACTCTCGAAACATCGAGAAGAGTGTTACCACTTTCAGGATCTTCCATAACCAGAAGCACGGCGTTTCTAAAGTATTGTTCAAACATCGGCCCTCCAGCAGTCTTCATATCAAAGAGTTTATTGAAAATAGAAAGCATTTCGTTCACGACGAAGGTCTTCTGTTCAGGGAAGCGTCGATCGTATTCGAGCATATTGAGAGCCATTGGTCGTTCAGTGTATGAAGGATCAAAATAGATCACATCTTCGTATCGATGTTTAGGAATTAAAGCCAAAATATCCTGCACATCAGAACCGTGAGGATCGATCATACAAACCCCCTCACCATTTGCTATATCCTGAGCAATCATGTTTTTCAAAAGGGTAGTTTTTCCAGTTCCTGTTTGTCCAATGACATAGAAATGTCGCAAACGATCTTCTGGAGTCATAAATATCTTTGTATCGACACCTCGATCTCTATTTACTCCAAGCAAAACTCCTTCCTTTGCGAGTTCGAGCGGAGCCGGAGCACTTCCAGCTTTTGCTACCTTGAGATGTGGTGAAGATCTGATAACCGTTGCAGGGAAGTGCATAAGACTCGTAAGTTCTTTTACATTTGTAAGAAGTTGATGCTTGTCATTCATCAGTCTAAAAGAGAATTCATAAAGGATATCTTTTAATCCACTATTGATAGCTCTATCAAAAATAATTTCGTTTCCACTTGGATTTTCAAATTGATTGAATGAAGATTCGATGTCGTTGAGGATTTGATTTGCTACGGTTTCATTTTCTGCAGAAGAAATGATTCTAATGTTAGTAGAAATTGTAGGAGAAGCCAGTTTGAGCTTTATTTGATCAACACTTATCTGGTCGATACTTTGCGCATTTTCTTTTTTCTTCGCATCAGCTTTATCTTTTTCTTCTTTTGATTGCATCAAATTTCCAACACCTTTCATAAATCGATCAACACCATTAAAGAATCCTATATCGTGTTTTGCAATAGCCTCATTAATTTTTTCACCCTTCATGATGTCATCAAGAGTTTTTTTATAGCGTTTAGTATGGACATCACTCTCAGGTCGTACGACTATTTGAATAGCTGCACCTTCGCCGTGCGTTTTTATCTTTGAAAAACTATTTAAAAGAGAATTGAGAGGATCAAAGTCGAATTGATCATATGTTTTCAAGGGCCAAATCGAATTCTTTTTATAGTGCGCATATGAACCGACAGTTACACCTTGTTCATTAAAAATATTATAATCATCTTTCTTTTCAATAATTTTTGCATTATAAAAGATAGCCAGCATGTTTTTCTCAAAGAGATTGCGGTAGTTGTTATCAACCGCTACATAGAAAGTAAATTCATCACTGTGATTTGCAACAGCAAGTTCGATAGTAAAATATCCAGCTCCATTTGGATCATCGACCGACATCATACCTGAATAGAATTGTTCCATTGATGAAATAACTTCTTTCAGTGCTCGCTCCCTCTCGTCCGGAGTTTTCTCGGGTAAAGTAATTTCAAAAAGAGTCATGTGAAGTGCCTTGAACTCTGGAGTTTTTTCATCCATGCCTTTTACTGGGAAGCCCTCTTTGAGATACTGAACAAGAAAACGTTCAAAATCATCCTGCACATGAGGATCATTCATCTTCTCTACAACATTCATGGCGTTCTTAATGCCGTGTTCCTGCATGATGCCTAAAATCTCAGTTATTTTATCGTCATGTGCTTCTGGTGAAAGTTCAAGAACAATTGCCTCAGTTTTTTGCACAGGTAAGGCAAAATCCTTATGTAAGATTTTTTCCGTTGGAGTTTGACTGTATGAATTGATCGTTGATTGTATAGCCTGTTCTTTAGGAATCGATTCCTTCTTTGTAAGTTGTTCACGTAAAAAAGCAATTTCCTCCTGAGGATTTTGAAATTGTTCGGATGTGAGAGGGGAAATCGATTCCATCATATAAAAAGAATATGACCATAATTATACCACACACTTTTGAGCCTATTGTGCACCATTTGAAGGACGATAAACGTATATAAATAACAGACTCGTCCGTCTGTGGATTATCAGTAATATTATACATATGAAATTTAATAAATATACTTACTATACGCTGATTTTATCAGCTTTTATTGCTCTCGGAGCAAATTCTGCCTTTGCAGCAGATCTCAATGTTAATGCAAACGTAAATGTTCAAGGAAATCAAGAACATAAAGGAAATATGGGCAATCGTCCTATGATGGGACCAAGTATTTTCGGTACAGTAACTGCGGTAAATGCAAATACTCTAACCGTTAATGGTAAACAAGCTTTTGTAAAAGACGCTGCTTCTACAACATTTACTGTGGATGCAACAAATGCAAAAGTAATGAAGAATAAAACTGTCGGTACTTTTTCAAGTATTGTGGTTGGTGATACGGTTATGATCCAAGGAACAATTAATGGATCAAATGTTGTCGCTTTGTCAATTCGAGATGGAGTGATGATGCGAGCACCAGGCTATATGAGAATGAATGGTAAGGATGGCAAAGAGGGATGGGAAAATGGTATGGCTTCATCAACAGGCAATGGCCAGCCAGTCGTTGCAGGGTCTGTTACTTCAATAACAGGTTCAACAATTGTCATTACAAATAAAAGTGGCGTCACCTATACTATCGACGCAACAAATGCGAAGTTCACTGATGGTCCAAAAGCTTCAACGCTTTCTGATGTAAAAGTTGGAGACGCTGTTGTTGTTCAGGGAACAATCAATGGTAATGCAGTAGTAGCTTCAAGTGTGATGGATCAAGCGAGACCCGCAGATTCAAACGACTCTCAAGGAAAACCTAAACCACGAGGATTCTTCGGGGGAATTGGGGCTTGGTTCTCACATCTCTTTGGATTCTAAAAAACTAATATAAACGTCTCTTAGTCCTATGATATTTTTCTCTCAGCAAAACACATAAGATTAGGATTCTGTATTCGGAGTAATTTGGGAAGATGCCGCAGCAAACCTCCTTTGGTAGGTGCCTCGTATAAATGTATGAATGTACAAGTCATGCCTAGTTTATCTAAAGAAAATTCCAGACCTTCTTTGTCCCACAAAAAATAATGCTTTCCTTCGTCAGTATGAAATAAGCGCGCACTATTACGAAAGCCATAACGGTTTGGAACTGCTATGAAAATTTTACCTTTTGGTGAAAGGTTCTTCGTAATACTTTCGATAAGTCCAAGAGGGTTCTTCATATGTTCTAGAACTTGGTTTATGATAATAAGGTCGTATGTACCTTGGATATTTGCTTGATCGAGATTTTGGAGTTGAAATGTTATCTTTGGATCGTTGATTTGGGGAGCTTTGAAAATGTCGATAGCTACAATTTTTTGGAGATTGGGGTATCGTCGCACCATTTCATTAACTAAACGTCCGGTTCCGCAGCCTAGTTCTAGAACATTTTCTGCATTAGACAATATCGGATCAAGTATTTTTATAGTAGGCTCCATTTTTTATTTAATTGTTTCCATGTTATCAACAAAAGTTTTGTATTGCAATTCAGATCATTCTGTACCCAGATCAAATACCGCCAAACATCTCATCTCTCACTGGCATATTTATCCAAAGATTAGTAATTTTTGCTGGCCACATTTTTTGAACACTTCCTACTGATACTTAATAAAACCATTAATCTAACTATGCGGATGGAGTGAGATTCGAACTCACGGTCCACTTGCGCGGACGACAGTTTTCAAGACTGTTGCCTTAAACCGCTCAGCCATCCATCCCTGATTTTGTCAAGTACTACCGATTTGAGCTACTTGATACCTCTGATAATCTCATACTTAAGCTTTACTTTCAAGTTTTACTTCTTATGCTTTCTTTCTAAATAATGCTTTTCATAGTGGCAATTGGGGCAAATAAGTTCTAGATTTTCAAAATTATTGTTTGATCGATTTCGGTCCTTGTGATGAATATGAAGTATTTCATGCTTTTTATATCCACATAATTCACATTTCATTCCTCGTACTTCAATTAATCGCACCTTAATAATTTCTTGTGATCTGATTTTATCAAGAGAACGTCGAATCTTATATTCTATGCCAGCACGATTTTTATTTGAACAGGCTCTACTGCATGTTTTTTTGTGTAGACTACCCAAAATCATTTTACCGCAGATTATACAAGGTCTTTCGTTTCGACAGGAAAGGCCATAACATTTGTTACTACAAAAGACATTTCCATTATTTAGTTGAATTTGTGATGGTCTCTTGTAGATTTCTTTATTACAAATTTTACATTTACAATTAGGTTTTCTTTTATATTGCTCAGTCATTGATCCAGTATACCACAAGACAATTCTATAAAAATATCATAGTATGTGGCTATGCGATACCTCGGCATAGACTATGGTTCAAAACGTATTGGCATAGCCCTCTCTGATGAGAAGGCGCAGTTTGGCGTACCTCTTATTGTCCTCGATAATTCCAAAGATCTATTACAAAATGTCATAAATATAACAAAAGAAAAAGGGGTGACGGAGATCGTGATGGGGGAGTCGAAGAATTATAAGGGAGAAGCAAATGCAATTTTGATTGAGAGTCTAGAATTTAAAAAGGAACTCGAAGTGAAAGGGTTTAGGGTCCATCTCGAGCCAGAATTCATGACATCTGCTCATGCCGAAAAGTTTCAAGGTAAAAACGATATGCTAGACGCTTCAGCCGCCGCCCTTATTCTTCAGAGTTTCTTGGATAAATTACAACATAAAAATATGAATCCAAAAATTTCTTACGATGACTTTGCAAAAATTGAAATAAAAGCCGGAAAGATCCTTTCTGCTGAAAAAATTCCTGACACTGATAAACTTTTAAAACTCTCAGTCGATTTTGCAGAGGGAAGTCCTCGACAAATCGTTTCTGGAATTTCAATGTATTTTCCAGATCCAGCTACTCTCATAGGGAAGACATGTATGTTCGTTACAAATCTCGAACCAAGAATAATTAAGGGTTTTGAAAGTAATGGAATGCTTTTTGCTCTTTCAACTGTTGAGGGAAATTTCTCACTTCTAGAGCCAAACGCTACGATCCCAGCTGGAACTAAAGCAAAATAAATGTCACCACTTCTTTCTTTTCTTGATCCGCTTACAATTATAAAAACAGTTGGTCTTGTTGGAGTGGTCCTCATTATTTTTGCTGAGTCAGGGTTATTTTTCGGATTTTTTCTTCCAGGTGATTCACTTCTTTTTACTGCAGGATTTTTAGCATCTCAAAATCTTATTTCGATCTGGTGGTTGCTTATCCTTTGTTTCATTGCAGCAATTCTCGGCGATAATGTCGGATATTACTTTGGAAAAAAGACCGGACCAATTATTTTTTCTAAAGAAGATTCACTCTTTTTCAAGAAAAAACATATAGAGCGTGCCCAAATCTTTTACGAACGACATGGAAAAAAGACGATTCTCTTGGCCCGATTTATCCCAATTATACGAACATTTGTACCGATTGTTGCTGGAATCGCCAATATGGAATATAAAACTTTTTTCAAATCCAATCTTATGGGGGGGTTCGCATGGACATGGGGAGTACTCGGTGCAGGCTACCTTCTAGGTAACGCTATCCCAAACGCTGAGCATTATTTAACCCCTATCATACTTCTTATCATTTTCATTTCATTCATTCCAGCCATTGTAGAGCTTATGAGACAAAGAAAATAATGTTATAATAAAAGGGAAATATTCGTATATTTATATATGCTCACAAAGACCTTTTTTAAAATATTCCCTCCGCCAAAATATTTAAATATTCCTTATGCAGGACTCGATATTTCTGATGATGCAATACGATGCATTGAATACTCTGAAGGAAGAAATGGTTACACACTAAAGTCGTACGGCTCGAGAATGCTCAAGCCAGGAATTATCGAATCTGGATATATAAAAGATGAAAAAGCACTTGTTGCTGAACTCGTTGCACTTTCAAAAGAAACAAAAGTGTCGATCGTGAAGGCATCTTTGCCCGAAGAGCGAATGTATCTTTTTAAAACAGAAGTTCCTGATGTTGACACTGATCAGATTCGTCAAAATATTGAATTTAAACTCGAAGAAAATGTTCCAGTCTCTGCTTCCGATGCTATTTTCTTTTTTGATAAATTACCAGCAAACCTTAGCAAAGGAAAAACCTATGCCAGTGTTTCTGTAACACCAAAAGATCTCGTTGATAGTTATCTTAAAGCATTGCAGCTAGCCGGTCTCACCGTTGTTTCTTTTGAAATTCAAGCAAAGGCCATTGCTCGTGCTGTTGTTTCGCATGATTCAAATGAAATCCAGATGATAGTGCATGTTATGAACAAAAAAACGGGACTTTATGTGGTTTCAAGTGGAGTAATATGCTTTACCTCAACAATCGCTTGGGGTGGGGAATTGATCAGAGGTAAAAAAGTCACAGAAGTTTCAGATGAAATTTTTGCATTACGTCGAGAGATTGAAAAAGTCTACGTTTACTGGTCACAGCATGGAGAAAATCAAAAAATAAAATCAATCATTGTTTCAGGTCACGATGCAGTGGCTATCAGCCAGATTTCGCATCTTTCGCCAGATCCGATGATGCAATTGAGTGTCGCTGATGTGTGGCAAAATGCTTTTTCAGTCAATCACTACGTTCCGAAAATTTCTTTTGATGATTCACTCGATTATGCAACAGCGGCAGGTTTAGCTTTACCTTAGTTTAGAGTTATGATCCATTACACCTTACTACCTGAAAGAGAAATACGAAGCTTAAAAAGGGAATACCGAGCCCGCCTTTTCATTTTTCTACTTTTTTTTATGTCGTGCGCAGTTCTTGTGGGAATTGCCTCGCTTATTCCTGCATACATATATTCATATTCTCAAGAAAAAGATGCATTGGATCGCCTAGTTGTTTTGCAGAAGAATAGAGAGCAAAAAGGTACCGACACTGTCATAAAAGAATTAAAACAAAGCAATGAAGTCATTAGCAAACTCAAGGGTCACAAAGATTCAGTTGTTTTTTCTAAAATTATTACGCATGTTATTGATCATAAAGTTTCAGGCCTTACCATCAATTCATTCGACGTTTCTTCTATCGGCCCAGCTGCTTCATCGACTGTCCAGATTATCTTACAGGGGAAGGCTTTGGCTCGTGAATCATTGATACAATTTAAAAATACTCTGGAATCTGACCCATTAATATCAAAGGTCGAATTGCCAGTTTCAGATTTGGCAAAGAGCAAGGACATTTCATATTCCTTGAAAGTGACAATTATTTCTCAAGCAATCAAATAATCATGAAAATAAATCCACGACATTATATACTCATTCTCCTGGCTCTAGCCAGTATCGGTATTTCTGTCGCCGGATATTTTTTGATTTATAATCAAACTATTTTTCAAGCTGAACATTATGTAAATGCCAATAAAGAACTTGAAAATGAAAATACTAAAAAACAAAACGATCAAGATCTGGTTAAAATCTATGATAACTCTAAAGACGATCGAACAAAGGTTAGCTCTTTTCTAGTAAAAGAAGACAAGATCGTGAATTTTATTGAAATGGTTGAAAAAGTCGGAAATGATTCACATATCGATCTAGAACTTTCTTCTATCAGTAACGATGATGCAAAAGTAAAAGCACAAGTGAATGCCAAAGGTTCATGGTCAGGTATTTTGACAGCTCTTACGATGATAGAAAATCTACCTGTCAGCAGTACTATAAGTAATGTCAAAATGAATGTTGCTGGTAGTCCGGTTAAAGGTGCTCGAGATTGGAGTCTCTCTCTTGATATAGAAGCATTAATGATAAAATAATACTATGTCACTTTTTACGAAACAATTCATAAAAGTCCCGCATCTAACATTTCTCAGTTCTTTTAAAGAAATTGGTAGAAATGCTTTTGTCGACTGGCTTTTTATTTTGATTGTAAATACTATTATCGCCATTTGCCTTATTATCGGTGGCTATTATTTATATTGGCAGATTTCGAGTGGAAATTTCAAAAGTCAGGAGGTTGTCCAAAAGACAGATGAGAATATCTTTGATCAAAAAGGACTTCAAGATGTCACTGATCTTTTTCGGGGTAGGGAAGACATGAGTCGCCAGGCCAAAATGGGCTATAGAGGACCAGCGGATCCTTCTTTGTAATTTTGTCCTTTTCTGTTATATTCTTGATGTATCGTCAAATGCCCTCGTAGTTAAATGGATATAACTGCGGACTTCTAAGCCGTAATTCGTGGTTCGATTCCACGCGAGGGCACATATATGGAGAAAAAAGTTAGTATACAATCCTTGTATATGTTGTATACTTATGACTAGGTATTAATTATTATTAGTTAAGTAAAAAACAAAAACATGAAAGCACTACACGCAGTTGCATTTATTTTACTCGTTATCGGTGGTCTAAATTGGTTGCTTGTGGGTCTTGTGCCAGGATGGGATCTTTCATCATTTCTAGGAATGGTCGTTGCTAAGATCGTGTATATACTTGTCGGTCTATCAGCGGTATACTTGGTCGCTACTCACAAGAGTACTTGTAAGTGTTGCGATAAGAGTATGATGGAGGCTCCAAAGATGTAATATTTCTTTCTCTAAGATAGAAGAAGCAAAAGGCATCTCAGAAAGGGGATGCTTTTTGTTTTATCTTGAATTTCACCACTTATTAGTGTATAAATATGGAACGCGCCCTTAGCTCAGTTGGTAGAGCAGTCCATTTACACTGGAAAGGCCAGGAGTTCGAGTCTCTTAGGGCGCACAATGAAAATCACTATTTTGTACGAAGACAAAGATATTGTCGTGGTTAATAAGCCGTCTGGTATTGTCGTGCATCCTGATGGAAAATCAAAAGGACCTTTTATCACTGATTGGGTTTTAGAAAATTATCCGAAAGCTAAAAATGTTGGCGAACCTGTAGAGACAAAAGAATATGGAATTATCGAACGACCAGGTATTGTTCATCGTCTCGACCGAGATACTTCAGGAGTGCTTTTAATTGCTAAAACAAAAGCTGGCCATGCAAAGCTCAAAGAGCAATTCCAAGAAAGAACGGTTGTTAAAAAGTATTTGACCTTTGTCTACGGAGAAATAAAAGATCGATTTGGAATTATCAATCGTCCGATCGGAAGAAGTCCAAATGACTTCAGACGCTGGTCTGCAACACGTGGTGCGCGAGGGGAGATGCGAGATGCTGAAACCTGGTATGTTCTTTTGTCATATCGAGTTGGTTATTCTTTTCTTGAGATAGAACCTAAAACGGGAAGGACTCATCAAATTCGCGTTCACTTTAAGGCCGTCAATCATCCTGTAGTTCACGACACTCTTTATGCTCCTGAGAAGATCAAAGAAAAGCCGAATGCCCTTGGTTTTAAGCGAAATGCTCTTCATGCATATTCTCTAGAATTTACTAACACTGTTGGCAAGAAAATTAAGGTCGTAGCTCCACTCCCAGCAGATTTTAAGGAGGCTATAGAAGAACTCGGCATACAAGAAGTTGCCAAAAAGGAGGGTCTATGTTAGATTTGTTCTACTTAAATACGCGAAAATACATGGCATCAAACACTAATATCATTTCACCAGTTAAAATCGAGGATCGAAAGAATCTTGATATTAAACCTGGCGATACCGTAAAAGTTTGGCAAAAGATCCAGGAAAAAGGTAAGACACGTCTTCAGGCTTTTGAAGGTCTTATTCTTGCTCGAAAGCATGGAACAGAAGCTGGCGCTACCTTTACAGTTCGAAAAGTTATCGACTCTGTCGGTGTTGAAAAGATTTTTCCACTTTACACTCCAATGATCGACAAGATCGAAGTTCTCCGACGATCAAAGGTTCGACGAGCTAAACTCTACTTCGTGCGAGAAAAGGCAGCAAAGGAAATCCGACGACAGATGAGACGAATGCTCGCTATCGACAAAGATCAGAATACAGATACAAAGCACGCTCAAGCAGAAAAGGCGGAAGAGAAGGTTGAAGAAGTAACAACAGCATAAATAAATTGAAAAAAGACCCATGATCGAGTATAGTGAAAGGGTCTTTTACAATGCCCAGGTGTTGAAACTGGTAGACATTTATCCTTGAGGTGGATAAGCTCTCACGAGCGTGGAGGTTCGAGTCCTCTCCTGGGCACAATTGATAGAGGGAGATATGTAAAAAATCGATTCGCGAATTTTAGTTGTACATCATATTGATAAAGATAGATATAACAACGAGGTAGGTAACTTAGCATGGCTTTGTCATAATTGCCATTTCCTAGTACATCATGATAATGTTGAGAGACAACGTTTCCTTGCTTTGCTAGGTAAACGTTAGATGGTGGCTATGGTGTAGCGGTAGCACAGAAGCTTGTGGAGCTTTTAGTCTGGGTTCAACTCCCAGTAGTCACCCCTGTTTTTTCTTAATCATGGGTAATGATAATTATTGGTAATGAATGCTCTAAACAAAAAAGCCAAAGCATTGTGCTCTGACTTTATTCGTTAGCGACCGAGAAATGGACGGAACGATTATGGGTTTAATGTGGGCTCAATGTGCCCGAGTGTTCTTAAGACGAAAGTTTGTAGCCAACACTTTTTATGTTTAGGATAACAAAGGTGAGATTGCGCTTGGTGGTTTTGGAAACAGATTCGCCAAGAATGTCTGCATAAGTGACCTGTGTATTTAAACGGACTGCAGCCGTAACCTTATCGATAGAAAGAGTATCGGTCCCGATTTCTATGGTAATCAGATCATTGTCGGATTTATTTTCGTGTAGATGGTTACCAAAAGTGCTGATGACCCAGAAGCTGACAGCTTTGCCGATGACGTTAAGATCTTTGATGAATTGTATCTTCTGGACCGGCTTCATATTGGGTAATAGTAATTTGTTACAAATCTACAACGGATTTAGCTTTTTTCCAATACCACGTTTACTGATTTGACAGTAGATACCCCCTAGGGGTATTATGTAGGTATATGAGACAAGATATCAAAACAAAAGCTATTCGCCGATTAAAAATCGTTGAGGGACAGATTAGGGGTCTGCAAAAAATGGTTGAGGATGAGAAGTATTGCATCGACATCATTACTCAGGTATCAGCTATTAAAGAAGCTTTAACTGGAATTGAGAACCTTGTTCTTGAAAATCATCTTGGAACGCATGTGGTCCATCAAATGAAACATGGCAGCGAAAAGAAAGCCGTCGATGAGATTCTTAAAGTGTATAAGCTTAAGCGCAAATAAAATATGAATCATCCTGCTAAAACATATAGAGTAAAAGGAATGCATTGTGCCTCATGTGCTGGTATTATCGAAAAAACCTTCAGGAAAACTGAAGGAGTTCACTTGGCTGAGGTTAATTACGGTACCGAAAAAGCAAAAGTGGCTTTTGATGAATCAAAAACAAATGCACAGGAGCTCTCAAAGAAGATAGA
Source organism: Candidatus Tayloriibacteriota bacterium (assembly GCA_025353045.1). Lineage (GTDB taxonomy): Bacteria > Patescibacteriota > Minisyncoccia > Phycocordibacterales > PALSA-1337 > CAIOGI01. The sequence goes on along the minus strand of JANXRK010000026.1, from coordinate 933 downwards.
GTCACTTGGTTACTCTCTTGTTCTAGACCAGGAGATGTCACATGACCATGGAAGCCAATCTGCAGAGGATATGGGTATGTCAGCTGATGAACATACGGCACATCTCGGACTAAATCAGTCAAAAAAAGAAAAGCTTGCTGAAGTTGCTGATATGCGAACAAAGGTTCTTTCTGCCATTCCTCTGGCAATTTTTGCTGCATTGGTAATGGCGTGGGATATTCTTGCACAATACAAAGCAGTTCCTCCGATGAGCTACACGATTAAAGAATTTATTCACCATCTCCTTCCGATATTAGCTACGTACATTCTTTTCGTTGTCGGAAAGCCATACCTTATGGGTTTCTATAGATTCCTTCGATATGGCAAAGCAAATATGGATACATTGATCGGAATCGGAACTACTGCAGCATTTCTTTACAGTTTTGCGGTCACCGCTTTTGAGGATGCACTTAGACCATTTATAAACGTGGATTATCAATACTATGACGTAACAATTGTGGTTATTACCTTCATCGCTCTCGGAAAATATCTCGAAGCCCGCTCGAAGATAAAGACAGGTGATGCTATTGAAAAACTCCTCAATCTTCAGGCAAAGACTGCTCTCGTGATCCGTGATGGAAAAGAGGTGGAGATTGCGATAAACGAGGTTAAGCATGGAGATCAAATTATCGTAAAGCCAGGCGCAAAGATTCCTGTAGACGGCGTTATAACCGAAGGTAGCTCTTTTATAGATGAATCCATGGTTACCGGCGAGCCAATGCCGGTCCAGAAGAAAATGGGAGACGCTGTAGTTGCCGGCACGATGAATACAAGTGGATCGTTTACATTCAAGGCCACCAAGGTTGGATCGGAAACGCTCCTTGCTCAGATCATAAAGATGGTTGAAGATGCGCAGGGTAGTAAGGCCCCAATTCAAACACTGGCAGATAAAAT
>JANXRK010000016.1 GCA_025353045.1 Candidatus Tayloriibacteriota bacterium | reverse complement strand
CTGGCGGAGTTGTTTCCAAAATTTCTTTTGCAGCTTCAACGAGTGTGTCGATCGACGAAGAAATAGCCTCACGAATATCTGAATCAGTGATAACCACCTCTCGAGGCAAACCAGTGATGAGATCCCGGCCACGTATCGTGGTCTCGAGAGGTTCTTTGGTAATAATCGCTCCTACTGCAATTTTTATAAACTCAGCAGTCTTTTCACCAATCAAAATTTTAAATTCATTTCGAATATATGAAATGATATCATTGTTAAGTTTATCTCCAGCAACTTTAAGATTTTTTGATCGCACAATCCCTCCAAGCGAGATGATAGCAATATCAGTCGTTCCGCCTCCAATATCAATAATCATACTCCCAACAGGATCATGGATGGGCATACGAATTCCAATAGCTCCAGCCATTGGTTCTTCAACAATATAAACCTCTCGAGCACCAGCATTTCGTGTTGCATCTCTCACGGCGCGGATCTCCACATTTGTAACGCCAGAAGGAACTCCAACAACCACTCGCGGCCCTAGAATTTTTTTAGAATATGTTTCTGCTTTTTTAACCAAATACGAAATCATTTCTTCAGTCACTTCAAAATCAGAAATCACTCCATCCACAAGTGGTCGCACCGCCATGATGTGTGGAGGTGTTCTACCAAGCATATCTTTTGCAACAGTTCCAACAGCCACCACTCTTCCAGTTTTTTGATTGACTGCAACCACCGATGGCTCATTGACCACTATTCCATGCCCCTTGAGATATACCAACGTATTAGCTGTGCCTAAATCAATACCTATATCGTTGGATAAATATCTATAAATTTTATCTTTAAATTCTTTCATTTTTGATCATTTCAATTTTGCCTGTCATGCGATCTTTTGTCTCTACTTCACCTTTTTCTAAAGTTTTTTCACTCATAACGATTCGAAGGGGGATTCCGATCAAATCACTGTCCGCAAATTTCTCTCCAGCTCGCACGTCTCGATCATCGTAAAGAACTTCCATTCCCTTGGCTGTAAGTCTTTCATACATCTTATCTGCTTCAGCTTTAACTTTTCCTGATTTATCTTCTATAGAGATAAGATGAATACCAAAAGGAGCAACAGTCGTAGGCCACACAAGTCCATTTACATCTGAAAGAGTTTCAGCGATAGTTCCCATCACTCTTCCTGGACCAATTCCATAACTTCCCATGATCACCGGCTTCTTCTCTCCCTTTTCATCAATATAATGAAGTTCCAATGCATCAGAGAACCTCGTTCCAAGTGAAAAAATATTTCCAACTTCCACAGTTTTTCTCTCAACCAAATCCTCTCTTTTTATTTGTAACTCTTCCAAAACATCGTCAGTCAAAACCTCACGATTGATAGCAATTCCCTTCTTTTCATCAATAAAAATAGAATCTTCACCAGCTTCAGTCAGTGTCTGAAATTCATGTGAAAAAGGAGAAAAACTTCCTCCAGAAGCAAATGTTAGATACGTCGTGTCTCCAAGACCAACTTTATTGAAAATATTTATATAAGCTTGCTTTGTTTTTTCATAAAAATCAGCATGCTCTTTTTCATCTCTTGAGAAAGAATATAAATCCTTCATCAAAAACTCTCGACATCTCATAATTCCAGACTTTGCACGGATTTCATTTCGAAATTTTGTTTGAAATTGATATGCATAAATAGGAAAATCTCTATACGAACGAATATAATCTTTCATTAGATTCGTAAGCTGCTCTTCGTGAGTTGTTCCTAAACCGAGTTCTGTTTCATTCTTCAATTTTATCTTGAACCACACATCGAGCACAGCATCATCCCACCTACCAGTCTTTTCCCAAACTTGTTTATCTTGTAGTGCCGTCAAAGAAAGTTCCTGTCCACCAATCTTATTCATCTCTTCTCGAATAATATTTTCTATCTTTTTCAAAACCCGAAGTCCCAATGGCAAAAATGAATAAACCCCAGCCATTTCCTTGTGAATAAAGCCTGCACGAATGAGAAGTTGGGCATTCTTTGAAACTTCGTCCTTTGGAGCATCTTTGCGAGTCTTAGTGAAAAGTTGAGATTGTTTCATCTCGTTATCATATCGCACAATCTTTTATTTCACAAACAAATTTACAATATCTCGATACGTTACAATAATCATAAGCAAAATGAGGAGACCGAAACCAATTGCATTTACGGTATTTGCAATAGCTGGCTTAATTGGTCTTCGAATAATGGCTTCAATAATGACAAAAAGAATTCTTCCACCATCAAGGGCTGGAAATGGAATAAGATTTAAAACTCCAAGATTGATAGAAATAATAGCAGTAAACATTATGAGATACGTAAATCCTAGTCGCGCTGCATCTCCAATAAGTCCAGCAATACCAATTGGCCCTGTTACTGAAGAAAGACTTGAAGTTCCATGGAATATTCCAGCCACGAGATTGTAAAGACCGATAACTGTCAAAAGAATACTATGCAAAGTAAATCGAATACTTTCTAGAACCGCTTTATAAAAAGGAAGCTTCAAAGTAGCGATATTATCCATAGCAATACCAATAGCATATTTATCAGGAACAATTCCCTCTTCTGCAATTATTTTTGTTGTTGAAGCCACTCCATTTCGTAGGTATGAAATCTGAATTCCATTTGTCTTACTATTATTTATATCTTTTTGAACTTCTTCAAGAGAATTTGCGACAAGAACGTCTCCACCCCTCAATCCAGCCTTTTCCGCAGGCGATCCAGCATTTACAAAAGTAATAGTGACATGTGGATTCTTCATTTGATCTTTATATTCAGGATAACTTTCAACGGAGGCGGGAACCCCAATAGAAAAGGCAAAAGAGATCAAAATCCAAGCAAAGACGAAGTTAAAAAAAATACCAGCAATCAAGACTATAACTTGCTTCAATTTATTTTTATGGACGAAACTTCTTTCTTTGTCTGGACCATTCAATGAATCATCGTCAGGATTTTCTCCAAATATTTTGACATATCCTCCGAAAGGAATGAGATTGAGTGAATACGTTGTCTCTCCTACAGTTTTACTAAAAAGTTTAGGACCAAATCCTAGAGCAAAAGCATCGACTCGTATTCCACAAGCTCGAGCAAGCAAAAAGTGCCCTAATTCGTGGACAAAGATGAGGACCGCTAGAACAATTAAGAATATTATGACAGTCACAGTATCTAAGAAGTTATTTCCTTCTCTTTCTTTGCAAACAATTCGTCGAGCTTTTTATTTGTCTCATCAACAAATTTCTGTATCTCTTTTTCATGTCGGAACATTTCGTCTTCACCAATTCCCCCTGCCTTCACTTTAGCCTTCAGATCCTTCATTGCATCATCTCTATGCATTCTGATCTGCTTTCTACCTTCTTCCAATCTTTCTTTTGTTAACTTTACAATACTTGCTCGACTCTCAGAAGTTAGTTCAGGAAAATTGACTCGTAGGCCCTTATCGTCAACAGAGATAGATACCCCAAGATTTGCTACCGTGATAGCTTTCTCAATCTCTTTTGATTGACCCGCATCCCAAGGCACGATTCGTAATGTTCTACCACCTTCAATAGTAACAGCGCCAACCTGGCTCAAAGGAGCAAAAGTACCGTAAGATTCAACCTTAATACTATCAAGCAACATAGGATTTGCTTGTCCTGTTCGAATACCAGAAAATTCCTTCTTAATCCATTCTTCTATACCTGCTAATGATTTTTTAAATTTAGTGAAATCGTATGTCATATGTAGTGCAGTATATCATATTGAAAAAATAAGGAAATAAAAAAGGCGGGAACGACCATCCCATCAAATACTCTTGTAAAGCGATTGAAGGGACAATAGAAAACGGCCGGGGATTGCTCCCCAGCCGTTAACCCAAACAACCAAACTAGACCTCCTTTGCGATACCCTTCCTTGCGGATACCACATATCTCTTAAACAGTCAGAGGATGACGTGTTTTTTGAGATGCTTGCATAGTATCACGTGTTCTACTAAAAGTCAATACGTATTATACAGTCTAGAGGCTGAGGGCTACATATTCCAAAAGTTGCTTAGTTGAGGGTGATCGATCATTTAAATATTCTCGTGCTTTCAGGATAGCCCTAAGTCCTTCAGGATTCTTTATCCCTTGTTTCTTATAGATCAGAACTTCGAGCGCAGCCAAAAATTCCTGAGCGTCGTTTTTATTTTTCTTTTCATCTGAAATGTTTTTAGCTAATTCATCGACAAAAGCCACTCTATCTTTTTTTGAAAGTTTTAAAAATTGCTCTGCATCCTCAATTACTTCGATTTCCTGCGGAATATCATCGACAGATTTTGATATATAAAGTCTTGACCGAAGGGTTGGAAGCAAAACATGAGGCGATGGCATGATAAGGAAAAAGTGACTGTCTTCGTTTGGTTCTTCAAAAATCTTCAAAAGAGAGTTCTGAGCCTCATGAGTAATTGCCGAAGTTTCAATAATAAAAATTCTCTTATTCCCCTCTTTGAAACTCTTAGAAAGATGATTTTCTTTTATTCTTCGACTATCCTCAATCCCTAATGTTTCGAATTTCTCATGATAAAAATCAGGGTTCTGGGCATGATCAATATGAAGTTTTTCTTTTAGATATTCTTTGAGATTGTGAACTGAGTCTTTGAAAGAGTGAACGAAGTATGCGTGATGATCGAGAGCTTTGAGGTATTCTAAAGGATGCATGAACACATTATATCACTTACCTCTTCGAGATAATACTCTTCTTATATGTATCCAAATGATCCAAAGCGATCCCCGTTCCCTTCACCACACAAAAGAGCGCATCATCTGCCAATCGTGCCTTTACACCCGTACGTCGAAAAACTAATTCTGGAAAATTACGCAACATTGATGATCCTCCTGTCATAGTTATTCCTTGATCAATAATATCTGCTGAAAGTTCTGGCGGAGTCTCTTGCAAAACATCTTTGATGGCAATGATCATGTCACGCAATTCTTTATTGATAGCCTTAACTACTTCATTTGTCTTCACTTCTGTTGAACGTGGAAGTCCTGAAACAAAATCTCGGCCACGAACTTGCATACTCAATTCTTCTTCAAGTGGTATAGCTGAACCAATATTTATTTTTATATCTTCTGCCATTTTGTCGCCGATTGCAAGATTGAAAGTTTTTTTAATATAGTCTGCGATTGCTGCATCGATTCTATTCCCTGCGCACTTAACTGAAGTCGAAGCGACAATACCTCCAAGAGAAATCACCGCAACATCGGTTGTTCCTCCACCGATATCTACAACCATGTGACCTTTGGCTTCTTGGATCGGGATTCCAGCACCAATAGCGGCAAGGATTGGCTCCTTCACAACGAAAGCACTTCTCGCCCCAGCGCGAATAGCGGCTTCAACAACAGCACGTCGCTCTGTAGAAGTAATTCCCGCAGGAACTGAAACCATGACTTCAGGTTTAAAAATATTCCACTTACCCAAAGCTTTGTTGATGAAATAGCGAAGCATTGCTTCTGTTACTCTATAGTCAGCGATGACGCCGTCTTTCATCGGACGATAGGCAATAATATTATCAGGAGTTCGGCCAATCATATCTTTAGCTTCAAAACCAACAGCCAAAACTTTTTTATCCTGTTCAGAAACAGCGACGACTGATGGTTCGTTTAGAATAACTCCTTTGCCAGGCAAAAAGACGAGAGTATTTGCAGTACCAAGATCAATTCCTAGTTTTTGAGAAAAGAAGTTCATAAACTTATAAGTATATAATAACTCTATTCATACACATTTTCAATCTTGTAATATATATAGCATATATGCTATGATATGTTCCGTGAATAAAACAAAAGAAAATCCACTAGTACATATTGGGAAGATGATTAGTGATGTTCGGGAAAATCGAAAAATAACACAAGAAGATTTGGGTAAAAGAATTGGCACAACACAAAGTGTTATTGCTCGTATTGAAAAAGGCGAGCAAAATTTAAGCACAGAAACTTTGGCCAAAATCAGTAAAGCCTTAAATCAAGAGATTTTGACTATTGCCCCCAAAGGCATGCTCAACTTCCGTATTAAAGGAGGTCATAAACTTTCAGGAACTATTGAAGTCAAAACTTCAAAGAATGGAGCTATGGGAATTCTCTTTGCTTCCCTTTTAAATAAAGGAATAACAACTATTAAAAATACACCTAAAATCGAGGAGGTTTATCGTATTATTGAAGTACTAGAAAGTATTGGAGTAAAAACAGAATGGAAAAAGAATGATCTTATTATCACTCCTCCTAAGAAGTATGTGATGGAAAAAATCGATGCCGAGAGCGCTTCTCGAACACGAAGTGCCTTGATGATCATTTCTTCTATGATTCATGATTTTAAGAAATTCAAAATTCCTCAAGCGGGTGGATGCCGTCTAGGTTCTCGGACAATTAAGCCTTTCTTATATGCACTTGAAAATATAGGAGTAAGTATTAATACTAAGTCTAATTATCATGAAGTTACTCATAAAGGTTTACACGAATCAGAAATCGTTCTCTACGAAGCTGGTGACATGGTAACAGAAACTGTTATTATGGCCGCTTCTAAAATTCCTGGCAAAACTACTATTAAATTTGCTTCTGCAAACTATCAAGTGCAAGATGTTTGTTTTTATTTAGAATTATTAGGGGTACGAATCGAAGGCATTGGAACTTCTACTTTAGTTGTTCATGGTGTTGAAAATATCAATCAAGATGTTGAATACTATTTAAGTGAAGACCCGATAGAAGCAATGTCTCTTCTTGCGGTCGCTATCGTAACCAAATCTTCAATAACTATCGAACGCTGTCCTATTGATTTTCTTGAGCTAGAGCTTTTGAAATTAGAAAAAATGGGATTTAAATATAAAATCCTCAAACAATATAAAGCTCACAATGAAAAAACAAATCTTGTTGATATCCTTACTCAACCTTCACAGCTAAAAGCATTGGAAGAAAAAATCCATGCTCAGCCATATCCTGGCATTAACATGGACAACCTACCCTTCTTTGCTGTTATTGGGACACAAGCAGAAGGCCAGACTTTTATTCATGATTGGGTATATGAAGAGAGGGCGATTTATTATAAAGAACTCGACAAGCTGAGAGCTGAAACTATTCTTGCCGATCCGCATCGCTTTTATGTAAAAGGTCCTACAAAATTAAAAGCGACTGAGGTTGTTTGTCCTCCCGCTCTTCGACCGTCTGTTATTATTCTTATCGCCATGCTTGCTGCTGAAGGAGTGTCTGTTTTGCGTAACGTTTATAATATCAATCGTGGTTATGAAGATTTGGCACAACGTTTAAATAGTATTGGAGCAAAGATTGAGACTTTCAGAGATTTGTAGGGGTGTAAAATTATGTTTGAATTATAAACAAGAGCCCCTCCAATTCGTAAAAAATCAAAGGGGCCCAGAGTCATAGCCCAATCCTCAAACCGCCCGTTGCGGGAGAACCAGACGACGGCGAAGCCCGACATACCAGACAATGCCGCGGCCGAAGTGGTAGACGTAAGCCTTGAGCTTGCGCTCGTACCGATCGACACGGGCGACGAAAGGTTTCCCACTCACCAAGAAGGGGAAGAATGTCGCCCAACAACCTTGCGGGTGGAGGTGGGTGGGGTGGTTCTCCACCCAGGTCAGGATCTGGTCCTGATTCTCCCAGAAGAGAACGTGGACGTCCTCTTCTTTGAAGGACCCCAGGAGGGTCTCGAAGTTTCCATCTGCCGTCATCTCGTAGAGATCGACCTTGGTTTCCGGCATGGCTTCGGCCGGAACGTTGGTGCCGTACGAGACGAACTCTTCATCGAAATACCCAGGGAACATGTCCCGTGTACTGACGAAGGTGCGAGTCCCAGCCGTAGCTGGGACGACGAGTCCACTCTCCAACCGTCGGAGGTGGCTAGTGGTTGCGGGCAAGCCCGCGGGTTTGGTATTCTGAAAATTCTTGTTTGAAATGCAACTCATATATCATTAAGAAATATGAGAAAAACATTCAGACATTTAGACTTTCATGCGCGCGATCGGATTGAGGCTCTGTGGAAAGCAGGCCATGAGCAGCAGGAGATCGCTGAGATAC
>JANXRK010000011.1 GCA_025353045.1 Candidatus Tayloriibacteriota bacterium | reverse complement strand
ACACTCATAAAAAGTCGTCAGGCGGTTGAAGAAGAATTAGAGCGCGCTCGAACCTCCAAAGTATCAAGCAATAAAAGACAAAACCCCACAAATTGTGAGGTTTCGTCACTAGGGCTCCGGCGGCAGGGATCGGTCACAGATAATTTTCTACTGAAAATTTCTGCGACCCCGCCTCAGGCACCTGCGTGCCTTCCGGCTTTCTCACCCTGCCAAAGCAGTAAAATAAAAACAGACCCAAAAGGGTCCTTTTTATTTTATGCTCCGGCGGCAGGGATCGAACCTGCGACCAATCGCTTAACAGGCGATTGCTCTACCGCTGAGCTACACCGGAATGTTTTAAGCTCATGTTCACTTGGAAAGAAGAAGGAATTATCACGAAGAGTCTCGCGGAGGCCGACGGGCCGAGCTAGAGCAATTCGTCACCAGACGAATATGCGTGCTCTGAGTAGGAATTCCTTCTCCTTTCCTGCGTCTATACTAGCAAATCTCCTCCCAAAAGAAAAGATAAGGTAATAAAAAAACCCGACGTGCCACTGCACTATCGGGTAGGTTACACTTCCGTCTTTTTAGAGATGAAAGGAAACTGAAGCTGAGGCACATCATTCTGAGGTCGCATATACACCCAAAGCAAAGAAACATTTCACTTTCCTCCCAGAATTTGAGAGAAGCGGTGCGTTCTCTGTGCATGCGGTAGATGATATATAACAAAGTATAAACATTTGCTATAATAAATACATATGAATATAAACATCAAAACAACAACCATAACAATGACTGAGGCGATTTCAAATTATGTCGATAAGAATTTCGATGTTGTAAAAAAGTTTCTCGCAGACGATCCTACTGTCCGATTTGATCTCGAATTGGCAAAAACAACCAATCATCATAAACACGGCGATATTTTTAAGGCCGAGGTTCATCTCGTAGGAAAAGATTTAGATATTTTTAATGCAGTTGAAAAGGAGGACCTCTATATCGCTATTGATGTTGTACGAGATGAGGTAATGAGAGAATTAAAAGCTGGAAAGGATAAACGCCAATCAGTAAATAGAAATGCAGAAGCAGAGATGAAGAATATAATGAAAAGAATATAATATGCCTATTTTTTTCAAACAAAGAGTCAATCAATGGTTATGTATCGCACTCATTGGCCTTATGTGTTTTTGGACTGTACTTTATTATGTAACTAATAAGGCCCAAGCAATTGCCGAAAATTTTGTTGCTATAGATATCGATGTCAGTAAGTAGTTTCAGATTTTCCTTCAGGAATAATTTTCTCAATAATCAATTTCCCATTCTCGAAACGAGCTTGAGTTATTTTGATTCTCTTTCCATCTTTGAAAAAGAATGCTGAAGGCCAATCATGATAGGCTTGGATTTTTAAATAGTTTTGATACGGATCGTCACTCAAATCAATTAGTCCATCTTCTTTTGTTATAAGTTTTGTATAGGTAGCTTTTGCATGATCTTGAGGGACTTCTTGTATTTTTCCAGAAATCCAATTAGGTAAAATAGAAACCAAAAGATCTGATCCAATTTGCACCAATTCTTTTCCAAGAACTTCTGCTTGAGGTGGCCAATGTTCTAGGGTCGCTTTTTTTTGTATAACGATAGGTCCATGATCCATTTCACTATCAATTTTTATAATGCTCACACCAGTATTTTTAACATCATGTAAAATAGCTCCTTCGATAGGGCAAGGTCCTCGAAATTGAGGCAAAAGAGAGGGGTGAATATTCAAAGTCTTATGCTTCGGCATATTCAAAACTTCATCAGGAATTATTTTTCCATAAGCCATGACGACAAAAACATCAGAGTTAAATTTCTTTAAACTTTCTTGAAAAACTTCTTCTTTTAATTTTTCTGGTTGAAGAACTGGGATATTGTGTTCAAGTGCCCAAACCTTAACAGGCGACGGAGTTAAAATCATTTTTCTACCCTTTGGACGATCTGGCATAGTTACAACAAAAGAAATGATAAAGCCAGCATCTCTCAGTGCTTTCAGGGTCATAACAGAATATTCCGGTGTTCCAAAAAATCCTATTTTTATATCTTTATTCGTTTTTTGCATGACCTTCTAATTCTTCTGGTGGAATATCCTCTATATCTTTTGCCTTATCAATGAAAAGTATACCATTCAAATGCTCAGTTTCATGTTGGAAAATTTGTGCTAGGAGACCACTTGCACCTCGTATCACTTTTTCACCAAGTTCATTATATCCTTCAATTGTAGCTTTAATCGACCTTTTAACTTTTCCATATTTCCATCTCACCGATAGGCAACCCTCTTCGACTTCATGTTTATCTCGAGAAAGTTTTGAAATCTTTGGATTAATGAAAACCAAATCACGGCCAATACTTTTGTATTCTTTATCTGCTTCTTTCATAACATTATCGGAAACAATAAAAATACAAAGAGGGTAGCCGATTTGAGGTGCCGCAATAGCCACGCCATCTTCTTGAGTAGCCATAACTTCTTTCATTTCAGAAATAACTTTTTGAATTTCTGGACCAGTTATGTCTGAAGTTGGCACTTCTTTAGCCTTTCCGCGGAGGATTGGATGTTCGTATTGAAGGATGTCTTTCATGTCTAAAATGTACTATAAAAGCGTGTCCGGGTCTACTTTGATAACAATTGAAAGTGGAAGCGATCGGAGTTTGGCATTGAGCTCATCATTGGGCCACTTTTCTATTGGAAGTCGAATAAGTCCGTGCAAAACAAAGTTTCCACGAACAGTGTGTGTGAAAGCCGGAAAGACTTCGACCTCGTACGGATCAAGAAGATCTTGAGCTATCTCCATTTCTTTGACAATGATATCCTTTTTGCCTTCAAGAGTGATTTTGATCAACACTGAAAAGGGAGGATATTTAAATTTCTTTCTTTCTTCTATCGCAATTTTATAAAAATCATTGGTATTGCCCTTAAGACCAAATTCAAAAACTTTTTCATCAGATTTGCGAGTTTGAACGATGAAATGCTTCATGGTCAAAGATCGAATGCGGATAAGCATTGAAAGTATTTTTTCTTGGATTCGAAAATCAGGTAAAGCAAAAAGTGAATCAAGAGAAATAATAGCGGAATTTTCAACTTTTTCATGAAGATATTGCAGCATCATT
>JANXRK010000060.1 GCA_025353045.1 Candidatus Tayloriibacteriota bacterium | reverse complement strand
GAATGAAAGAAATAGAGCCTGAATTGAACAAGATTAAGCAGTCTACTCCCGACAAGCAGCAACAAGCCCTTCTCCAGATGCAACTCTATAAAAAAAGAGGAGTGAACCCATTTTCAAGCTTCTTTTTGCTCTTCCTCCAGCTTCCTATTATTTATTCACTCTACTATATCTTCGTACGATCAGGACTACCTAAAATTGATACCAATATCCTCTACGCTAGTATGCAAGACCATGTCCCAGTTATAAACATGCACTTCCTCGGTATTTTCGATCTAGCCCACAGTAGTATTTTCCTTTCAATCTGCGCTGCGGCAGCTCAATACTTGCAGCTTCATTTTTCACTTGCTGCCAATCCAGCGCCGAATGTCGGAGCAAATCCCGCAGCAGATATGATGAAGAATATGAAATACATATTTCCGGTTATGATCTTCTTTATCTCATATAAAATATCGGCTGTAGTTGCTGTCTATTGGACTGTCAGTAGTCTGTTCACTCTAGGTCAGGAACTCGTTGTTAGAAGACACCTCCGAAAGCACCAGCCTCTCTAATTTCTTATTGGTTCAAGTCTAAAGCCCACAGAGTTAAATCTCTTTTGTTCACAAAGTAGAGAGTATTTTCTTTTGGATCTAGTTTAAGTCTAATTGCGTCTACAAGTGTATCTGCTAGTTGCAAAGGATTTGCTAGAAGGTGCACCTGCCCTGTTGTTGTGTTCAGATGCCAAATTTGATCTACAAAAGAAACAGATCCTTTATACCAATCATCAGGATAGATAGCTTCTGGGATTTGAGTCGGAACCGCACAATACACCTCATCTTTTTTTAAACTACTCCAAACACATTTATCTGAAAGAGTTTTAAAGATTAGTTCTTGTTTCGATCCATCTTTTTGATTGATAAGGCCTGTAATAAAGTTATTTGATGTTCGTGTTGAATAAAGTAGTTTACTTGCATCACGATTCATTTGCCCCGTTAATCCTTTAAGTCCACCATAGATAGTTTTCATTGCTCCGCTTTTTGCATCAACACTATATATATAACCAGAGGCAACAGCGGACGCTTTTGTTGTGAGAGTTATGGTATTTATTTCTGGCCAATCTATAGTAATTTGTGTTAATGGACTGTCTACAATTTTTACTTTTGTTTTCTCATCAAATGATGAAATGTATCCTACCCCTCTTCCGTCTTCTATATTCCATGTAAAGACCTTATCACCATTTGGTGAAACAACTATTTGTTGAACCTCTGGAGATAAGTATTTACCTTTCAATTCAAACGGAGTTTGAGATGTGCTTGTTCCTGTAGCCCGAAGTTCCGTATAGAAATTAGTAATACTATCGCTACTATCTTTAAGGTATTGAACAATAAAGTTATTTCCACTTCGATTTCCAACCATCTCATATATTTTCGGTAGAGTTGTGTTTGAAAGCGTTTTTATCTCGTCAGAGAGATTGTTTGCTTCAAAAACGTGGCCAGTTCCTCGATCCATAAATCGTACGATTGATGTGCTAGCAGTAGAGCTCGCAGTCATTCCAGCGATAGGGGTTGTACTTAGTTGGCGAAGCTTGAGAAGATGATGAACAGTGCTTGTTGTGGTAGATACGGGCATCTGTAGTACTGGAGTTGAGGTTGCTGCATTTCGTGTTCCTGGATTTGTAGTATCAAAAGGAGAAAAGCCAGAGTTGTTTGTCGTGTTGACACTTCCTGGCACGGTTATCTTTGGATTCTTTGCGTAGAAGTAAATATAGTAATAAACTCCTGCCCCGATGAGAGCTAAGATGAGAAGTATTAAGATGGTGGAAAGGGTTTTTTTCATTATGGGGTTTTTTTAAGTTCAGGAATCTTAGAAAGTGTTTGATCGATTGAGTTTATTCTTTCTTGGTATATTTTAGTATATTCATCAGGTTTTAGGCCAACAGCGGTGGCATTTTGTTGGGCATTTTTTATATCTGATTGGTATTCGGAGTACTGACTCTTTAAGGTACCGAGATTGTCATCAATTGGTTTTCGAAGGGTGGAACCTTTCTGCCCAAGATTATCTTTATTTTTCTCAGCAAATGCCAAACTATCCTGCAGCGCAGCCTCTTCATTTACCTGTTTAATAAAGAAATCTCTTTGTTTCTCAAGTGTTTGAATTTCCTCGTAAGCATTGCCATTCTTGAGCAGATCATTAATTTGTTGATTGTACTGTTGTTGTATTACGTTCGGTGTATTTGTGGGTCGTGGTGTAGGCCCGGCAGTAACGTCATCAACTGGTTTTGCCAAATACTTAGCAAGATCACCTCTCTCTTCTGGTTTTGCAGTTTGTTTTCCAGAATAATTATCTAGGGTGCCTTTATTTTCTGGTCTTACGATTGCGTTTAGAGCTTGTCCATAACTTGAAAGGCCTAGATTTTTTGTTACAACAACACTTTTTGCTGTAGTTTGGCTTGCTATGTC
>JANXRK010000010.1 GCA_025353045.1 Candidatus Tayloriibacteriota bacterium | reverse complement strand
TGGGCCGGGGCGCTGGATTCCGTTGGCGGCGAAACTCTGGCGTGGTTGACACGCACTATGCAACAGAACGGTGCGATCGTATATGAGTACATGGCAGAGGCAACAGGAGGGAAGTATTTTAATATTTCTTTGAATTCTGAGCACCATATTAATCCTTTTGACCTTCCAATCCCTGGCGAAGACGAGTCAGTTGCTGATGTTTTACGATCAAATATCATTAACCTTGTAGGACTTTTCAGAATCATGCTTGGAGGTCTGTCACAAGAAGAAGATGCAATCATCGATCGAGCTATTAGTGAAACGTACGCTTTAAAAGATATTACCCCAGAATCAGATTTTAGAAATGTAGAGCCACCACTTCTTTCTGACTTTGAGCTTGTACTTGCTGGTATGGAAGGGGCTGAGTCTCTCGTAGAGCGACTTACAAAATATACAAAAGGAACATGGTCAGGATTCATAAACCGACCTTCAAATGTCGATATCAATAAGAAATTCGTCGTGTTTTCACTTCGAGATATGGAAGATGAGCTCAAGCCAGTCGCAATGTATATCGTTACACACTATATATGGACAGCGGTGCGAAAGGTTCTAAAGAAACGCCTTCTTGTTATCGACGAAGCATGGTGGATGATGAAATCAGAAGATACAGCTTCATTTTTACTTGGTTTGGCAAAGCGAGGACGAAAATACTTCCTTGGTCTAGCAACTATCACTCAAGACGTGGATGATTTCCTCAAATCTCCTTATGGTTTACCGATCATCACAAACTCTTCGATTCAGATCCTTTTAAAACAAAGTCCTTCTTCAATCGACAATATCCAAAGAACATTTAATCTTACTGATGAAGAAAAGTATCTTCTCTTGGAATCAGATGTAGGGGAAGGAATATTCTTCGTAGGACTCAAGCATGTAGCACTCAAAGTCGTAGCTTCATACACCGAAGATCAGATCATCACAACAAATCCTGCACAAGTTTTGGCTATCAAACAAGCAAAACAAGATCTCGAAGCAAGTCAGCAGGGGGTTTAGTCTTTGTGCTAGAATAGGTTAATGATCAGGAAGCTTACTGAGAGTGAAAATAAATTTATTAAATCTGGCGTTAAGATGGCGACTGGTGGTGACGTTGCCTATAGAATAAGCGCTTTAACGGCCACAGGTTTATTAGTATCGGCTACAATTGCTGATCTTGTAACGGCTATTCCTTTTGCTGGTAGCGTCCTTGGATGGTTGTATTGGGCAATAATGACCTTTGTTTTTTGGAAACTTGGCCTGGGGTGGGTGAGTTGGAGGAGACTTGTACCATCAATCATCTCAACTGTTGCTGAGTTTATTCCAATAGCTCAAGAATTTCCTACAATAATCGCAGGTATGGCAATAATTATTGTTCTTACAAGAATAGAAGATAAGATGCAACTCAACTCACTTCCTAGCAAGAAAAAACCGAAACCTTTTAACGCTGAAAAGGGTATTCGTCGACCGAATCGGCCGGCCGCCCCCAAGAAGCAAGAAGAACAGGAAGATTTTCCACTAGATGAAGGAGAGTTTGCTTAAACTTGACTTTATATATCTAAAATATATACTTTAGATATGCAAACAATGCTTAGTATAAAAATTGATAGGGAATTAAAGAAAAAGGCTCAGGAAGTAGCTGGTATTCTTGGTGTATCTCTCAACGCAGTTATTAATCAGAACATAAAAGAATTTGTAAGTGAGAGGAAAATTACCTTTGCCGACCATCCAATACTAAACCCAAAAGCAAGAAAAGCTCTCGATAAGCTACTTGCCGAATCTAGGACAAATAAGAACATAGTAGGACCTTTCAAGACAATGAAGGAAATGATATCTAGTCTCGATTCTTAATACAAGAAAACTTAATGGATATTGATTATAGTAAAAACTTTATAAAACAATACAAAAAATTAACCACGAAGACTCAGGAAAGACTGCAGGAGAGATTAATGACCTTTGAAGGAAATCCTTTCGCCCGAGAATTGAACAATCATGCATTGCATGGGAAATATGCAGAGTGTAGAAGCATAAACATAACAGGGGATTTGAGGGCACTATATGTAGTCCGAAAGGAAGGTTTGAGATTTATATTACTAGATACCCACAGCAATCTGTATTAACGATCATGCTATAATAGAAGCAATGAAATTGCTATTAAAAATATCAATACTCACTCTTATTTGTGTCTTTACACTGACAGCACAGGCCCAAATACCGACCACATCTATTGATGGAGTAACTATACAAACAAGCTCTGATAATCCTAAACCTGGTGAGGAAATGGAAATTTCCGTTGAAAGTTATACCTTTAACCTCAATGCCGCTTCTATCGTTTGGCTTGTGAATGGAAAAACTCAAAACAATGGTATTGGTTTAAAAAAAATTACTGTCGTCACACCGAAAGTTGGACAGAGGACTAAAGTTACTGCAAATATAAAGACTGCCGCAGGAAGAGAGGTTCAGAAAACTATCACGATCAGTTCTGCATCAGTAGATATCATTTGGGAAAGTGATGGATATGTACCACCGTTTTTCAATGGGAAATTGCCTTTTTCATATCAAAATTCAGTAAAGTTGGTGGCAATGCCGCATCTCTCAAAGGATGGAAAAACAGAAATTGACCCTAAAACTCTTGTGTATAGTTGGAAAAATGATGGCAAGTATATAGACAATGGCCAAGGTTATGGAAAACAGAGCGTAGAAGTAGACTCTGGAGATATCCCAAAGCCACTAGAGATCACTGTTGATGTATCAAATCGCGAACAGACAGAGCATTCTGTTGGATACTTAACATTAAGTCCTGCTGCGCCTTCATTATCATTCTATGAAGAAGATTCTCTATACGGAATACTTTTTAATAAATCATTAGCAGATAAAGTACAATTAAAAAATAGTGAAATGAAAATCTTAGCTGTTCCTTTTGGTTTTAATTTTAAAAACAATCAGACAGCATACACTTGGACTGTAAATGACATCGAACAATCGGATCTTGAGAAGAATCGAAGTATAACAGTGCGAACAAAAGGGGATAGTGAGGGAACTTCTAACGTCTACCTTGATGCAAGAAACGATACGAACTTTCTCCAGGGAGCACGGGGAGGTTTTAGTATAAATTTTAACAAGAAAAAAGATAACTCTGGCACAGGAGCATTTTAAAAAACATTATGAAAAAGATATTACCACTCATCATACTCACAATCGCATTGATACCAACTCCAGGAAGAGCGGCTATTAATAGCTATACATTAATTGAACCTTTGCCTTGTATAGATACCGTTACTGATATATCTAGATGTAAAGACGGCGTACAAAAAGAAATCGACCTCAATACCTATATACTCTATGTCTATAAATTCTCAATCGCCTTGGCAGTATTCTTGGCTATCATCATGATAATTTGGGGAGGTTTCCTTTACATAACAAGTGAGGTTCCTTTTATAAAATCTGATGGAAGGGCAAAAATCGAAAATGCTGTGTGGGGCCTTGTGATGGTTCTTGTTTCATATCTGATTCTAATGACAGTCGATCCTCGATTGGTGAATATAGATACAAGCATAGAGCCGATTAAGGTTGAAAAGGTTAGCCTCGGCCAATTTGCTAATGAATTGGGAGACGACCTACGGGCAATGAATGTACAAGTACAACAACAGATCGCACAAATGAATAGTGATCTTAAGAAACTACAAGACAAAAGAGCTGAATTGGAAAAAAAGATTGCTGATGGAGATACGAGTCCAGAGACAAAAACTGAA
>JANXRK010000044.1 GCA_025353045.1 Candidatus Tayloriibacteriota bacterium | reverse complement strand
GCAATGATGGCTGATCATGAATTCGTAGAAATGCTTGAACATGGAATGCCACCAACTTGTGGTTTTGGATTTGGAGAGAGACTATTTGCTTTTCTAGCTGACAAACCTTTGCGTGAATTACAGATGTTCCCATTGATGCGGCCAAAGAAAGAGTAGTTATTTTGTGATATAATCCGAGTATTACTATTTAATACTTAAACTATGAAAACCACAGGATTGTCAGGAAATGAAATGTATTGTTTGGACAAGATTGGCTATAAAGCTGGTGATATTGTAGTTGGAAATAGTGTTCATTCTTTAGGTGTAGGAAGAAGTATCGGTTCAACTTTTAGAGCTATTGCTGGTGGTGAAGTAACTCAGTTTACAAATCTTATTGAAGAAGGTCGTGCTGCAGCTCTGGCTCGTATGGAGAAGGAGGCATCTGATAAAGGGTCTATCGGAATCACGGGAGTGACAAGTGAAATAGTTTTCCATGGTGGAAATATGGAGTTTCTTTCTATTGGCTCTGCTCTGCATACGAAAAGTAATAACGGTGAAAAGGAAACTCTCAAATTTAGCACATCAAATGATGGACAGGATATGTATGCTCAAATAGATGCGGGATATGACCCAATTAAATTTGTTTTTGGAAACGTTGCATACTCTATCGGTATTACACGAGGAATTATTGGTGCATTTAAAACACTTGCACGAGGTGAAATCAAAGAATTCTCAGATATTTTTAATACGACTCGACATTTGGCTTTGGAAAGAATCACCAATGAAGCTAAAAAGCATGGGGCAAACTCTATAGTCGGTATTGAGACGACCATTCTACCACTCATGGGAAGCGGATTGCAGGAAATGCTCATGATTGGAACGGCTTCTATGAATCCCGCTTTACCTAAAGATGCTGTAGTGACAAGTGATATGACAACTCAAGAAATGTGGAACCTCAATAAGATGGGATATGCTCCACTAAAAATGCTAATTGGAACTTCCGTCTACTCACTCGGTTTTGTTGGAAGTATTACATCAATGCTTAAGTCATTTGTAAAAGGAGAAATTCCAGAACTTTCATCTCTTATTTATGAAGCACGAGAAAATGCTTTAGCAATCATCAACAAAGAAGCAGACGCAATTGGTGCTGATGAAGTTGTTGGCGTAAAGACGTATGTCTATCAACTGGGAAGTGGGTTGATAGAATTTCTAGCTATCGGAACTGCAGTTAAAAAGGTTTCAGGGCTTACAAGTAAGAGTGAACAGCTTGCTCCACAAGTATTTACTCAAGATTGGGATACATTTGTTAATACTGCAGAGTTCAATTTTGGTGTTGATTTGAATAAAGGAATGTAGATTCAATAAAAATTAATCTTTTCAAAGATATGGTCATGCGATCATGGCTCTAACGGTTATCCACATAATGTGGGTATTTTTGTTTGCAAAGGTAAGGAGAGTGGGATAAAATGGTAGCTAAGTGGGATGAAGTAGGAAATTTGGTAAATTGTGATTCGACCTCAATTTACAAATTTCTAAAAATCTTACAAAAAAACAATGCTGATCGGAGAACACCTGCACACGATTGATGATAAGAGCAGAGTTTCTCTTCCTTCGAAATTTCGAAAGGAAATGGGAACTTCTGTTGTTATCGCTCCCGGGATAGATAACTGTCTCTTCATCTTTACGTTGAAGGGATGGAAAGAATTCGCGGAAAGACTATCGCGTCCAGATTCATCATCAGTATTGCAAGCAGATAATCGAAATTTTAACCGTATCATTTTCGGTCGAGCGACCGAGGTAGAGGTAGATTCGACTGGACGAATTTTAATCCCTACACATTTGTGCGAGCATGCAGGTCTTGGCGAAAAAGTCGCTATCATCGGTGTCCTCAATCGAGTTGAAGTTTGGGATGAAAAAATATGGTCGTCGTATCGTACTGCTGTTGAAAAGAAAACCGATGCCCTTGCCGAAAAACTTGGAAGCGTTGGTATTCTTTAAGATAGCTGTACTCATATGACACATATAGATCAAAAGTTAGTGCATACAACTGTTCTTTTAAAAGAATCGATTGACGGTCTCGATATTCATCCAGGTGAAATATATCTTGATGGGACATTGGGAAGTGCAGGTCACACTCTCTATGCTTTGCAAAAAACAAATGGTGATTTAAAAGTCATTGGTTTAGATAAAGATGTAGAAGCGTTAGAGAGGTCAAAAGAGAGATTAGCTGGATACATAGAATATAAAGATGTGCATCTAGTCGAGTCGAGCTATGTAGATTTGGATAAAGTTCTTAATGAGCTCAATATCCCAAAGATACATCGATTTATGCTTGATCTTGGACTTTCATCAGATCAATTTGAAACATCAGGACGTGGATTCACATTTAAAAATGATGAACCACTTCTTATGTCATTCAAAAAAGATCTAGAGGAAGGTGACCTCACAGCAAAGACAATTGTAAATACATGGCAAGAAGAAAATATAGCCGATGTCATTTATGGATACGGTGAAGAAAAATATTCGAGAAGAATCGCACGAGCCATTGTGAATTATCGTGAAAAGAAGTCAATTGAGACTACCGGAGAGTTGGTAGAAATCATCTCTCAAGCTGTGCCGATATTTTATAGAAAAGGAAGAATTCATCCAGCAACAAGAACTTTTCAGGCATTACGAATCGCGGTAAATGATGAACTTAACTCTTTGAAAGGAGGTTTGAAAAAGGGATTTGAAAGGTTAGAAAAAAGTGGAAGAATGGCCGTTATTTCATTTCATTCACTTGAAGACCGAATAGTAAAAAATTTTAATAAGGAAAGGGAGGAGGAAGGAACAGGAAAAAGTATTACTAAAAAGCCAATTGTTCCAACGGATGAGGAGATCAGAGTAAATCCGAGATCAAGAAGCGCAAAATTACGAATTATAGAAAAGATATGACTCAAGCAATAGCAGATAATATAAATAATGTTTTTAAATATAAGGAAAGAATTTTTACATTTTTAATTGTCGGAATTATTATTTCTGGATTTGCGTATGTATATTTACTACATAGTGCTATTGCTAATGTCGTGACACGAGAGGCTGTTGTAAAGCAAAACAGAATTCTTTCTACAGCAGTGAGTGAGCTCGAAGCAAAATATTTTGAGGTTAAAGATACGATCAATATCCAATTAGCACATTCAAAAGGTTTTAAAGATTCTGATTCCACTTCTTATATTTCAGCATCAAAATCTTTGACTGCAATGGCTAATAACCATGAACTCTAATTTAGTCTTAAGAATTCGAATCATAATCGGTTGTGTATTTTTTGTAGCACTCGTCATCGTAGTGAAGCTTTCTTTTGTCCAAATTATTCAGGGCAGTGACTATAGTTTAAAAGCTGATAAACAATATATTAAACCTCCGACGTCTAATTTTGATCGAGGTTCTATTTTCTTTACTTCAAAGGATGGATTAAAAATTGCTGCGGCTACGATAAAAGATGGCTATAACCTTTCGATCAATCCAAAACTTATCAAAAATCCTGAACAGGTTTATAATGCTTTATCACAGTATTTAAATGTCGATAAGGATTCTTTCATTATAAAAGCTTCAAATATTGCCAGTTCCCATACAGAAATTCAAAAGAAAATGAAAATACCTCTTGGTCAGTCTATCGCAGCACTTCGAATTCCTGGTTTGGATGCTGTAAAAGATAGTTGGAGAATTTATCCTGCAAATTTTTTGGCGGCTAATACTATTGGACTTATCGGTTTGGATAAAGATGATAAACTCGAAGGACGTTATGGTTTGGAAAGTTATTATGAAGATACGCTTTCACGAAAGAGTTCAACAGCGAATATTAATTTTTTTGCTGAGCTTTTCTCTGGCATTAAGAAATCTGTCTTTAATGGTACAACAAAAGAGGGCGATATAGTTACTTCCATTGAGCCAACTGTACAAAGTTATTTGGAGCAAACACTTCTCGACACGCAGAAAAAGTGGCGATCTGATTCTATTGGAGGAATTATTATGGATCCAAAGACTGGCCAAATATATGCTATGGCTGAGCTTCCGACTTTTAATCCAAATGATCTTTCAAATGTTTCTGATGCAAGGATTTTCTCAAACACTCTTGTAGAAAATGTATATGAAATGGGATCGATTATGAAGCCTTTGACCATGGCTGCTGGTATTGATTCTGGTGCTGTTACTCCTACATCGACGTATAATGATGCAGGATTTCTTCTTTTGAACAATAAGAAGATTTCTAACTACGATGGTAAGGCTCGAGGTGTGATTCCTATGCAGGAAATCTTGAGTCAGTCATTGAACGTTGGTGCAGCTTATATTTCCTTGAAAATGGGTCTGAAAGAATTCTCTAAATATATTTTAAGTTATGGTGTTGGTGAAAAAACTGGTGTCGATCAGCCGAATGAACAAAAGGGAATTATTAAAAATCTCATCACTGGTCGAGATGTTGAGGTGGCAACTATTTCATATGGGCAAGGGGTTGCTTTGACACCGATTCAGATGACGCGTGCACTTTCTGTTCTTGCGAATGATGGAAAACTCATCACTCCTCACATTGTAAAAGATATTGAATATCAAGACGGATCGTCAGAAGATGTAAAAGTTCCGACCCCAGTTCAGGTTCTTAAAAAAGAAACTACCGATGATGTTACAGCTATGCTTATCAAAGTAGTCGATACTGCTTTGAAAAAAGGACAGGTTAAAATGGAACACTATAGTATTGCTGCAAAGACTGGAACGGCGCAGATTGCAGATCCAGTAAATGGAGGGTATTATAATGACAGGTATCTGCACTCATTCTTTGGATATTTCCCTGCATATAACCCAAAATTCATCGTTTTTTTATATCATGTCTATCCAAAGGGTGCTGAATACGCTTCTGAAACGCTTACCGATCCGTTTATTTCTTTGACCAAGCTGCTTATCAACTATTACGAAATCCCTCCAGACAGATGAAATCATTTCTCAAAAAAATCATATCTTCTATACTCATTTGGGAATCGAAGATTATTTTAAATAAATATAAGCCATCAATTGTTGCTGTGACTGGTACAGTCGGCAAGACATCGACCAAGGATGTTATTTTTACAGTTCTATCTTCAAACGACTATGTTCGAAAGAGTGATAAAAGTTTCAATAGTGAAATCGGAGTTCCTTTGACCATTCTCGGTTGTCAAAACGCTTGGAACGATCCTTTGGCTTGGATCGGTATTATTTTTGAAGGTCTAGAATTGATCTTTTTTAAATCAAATTATCCTAAATGTTTAGTTCTAGAAATTGGCGCAGATCATCCAGGCGACATTCAATCTATTTCAAAATGGTTAAAGACTGATGTAGTGGTGATTAATAAAATTGGAGATGTTCCTGTGCATGTTGAATTTTTCCCATCTCCAGAAGATGTTGTGAAAGAAAAAGCTAGTTTGATAAAGTCATTGAAACCTGACGGAACTATCGTGCTTTTTGGAGATGATAAAAAAGTTAGTGATTTAGCTCAAGGTGTTAGCCAGACTGTTATAACTTTTGCAATCAATGAAATGGCTACCGTTACCGCTTCTGATATTGCTGTTGAGTATGATCAAAATAATGTACCGCTTGGTATGATGTGTAAAATAAATCATAACGGAAATAGTATTCCAATTAAAATCAAAGGAATTCTCGGAGTTCAGCAGGTCTATCCAATTCTCGCAGGAGTTACTGTTGGCATCGTTAGAAATGTTCCGATTTCTAAAATAGTAAATGCACTTGAGAGCCACCATGCACCAAAGGGAAGAATGAATATTCTAAGTGGGATTAAAAATAGTATTATCATTGATGATAGTTATAACTCATCTCCAGATGCATTGCGCGAAGGTTTGACTACTTTAGCTGGTCTACAGGCTTCTGGTAAAAGAATTGCTGTTCTTGGTGATATGATGGAGCTTGGTAACTATTCTTCTGAAGAGCATCGTAAGGCTGGCGTTCAGGCACTTCAGTCCTCTGATCTTCTGGTGACTGTTGGGCCACGAGCAAAACTTATGAGTGATAAAACTATTGCTTTCAATACTTCGAATGAGGCAGCGGAGTATCTGAAAGGAATGGTTGATAGTGGGGATGTGGTTTTTGTAAAAGGTTCTCAGTCAAAGCGAATGGAAAGGGTTTCTAAGGCCTTGCTTGCGGATCCAAGTTTGGCTTCAAAGTTGCTTGTAAGACAGGAGAAGGAGTGGCTTGCGAAGAAGTAGGAAGTGTTGTATTTTGGAGGAAAGGAGAAGTGAGCCATCCAAAGGAGGAAGTAAGTGCTCCGCTCATCGCTCCAGATTTGCTTGCTATCAAATCTGGTTCTTCGGGTCGTCACCCTCGGAAGGCTCTTCGCTGAACACTTCCTTCCTCCTTCTTTCTTCTTCCTTTCTACATAGTAAAATAATCGGCCCTATCGTCTATCGGCTAGGACACATCCTTCTCAAGGATGGAAGCAGAGTTCGATTCTCTGTAGGGTCACAAACAGCATTAAATCGGTTTTCAAAGCACTCGAATCCTTTTTTAAGCTTATAACTCAAGCTATTTTGGGAAACGTAAAGTCCTGAAAAGATGACACGGATGATTTGTTCCTTTTTGTGTGGTTTTGCTATTTCGTAGTATAGCCTAGAAGGGAGGAGAACGAGGTAAAGAAAAGGCGA
>JANXRK010000039.1 GCA_025353045.1 Candidatus Tayloriibacteriota bacterium | reverse complement strand
TTTAGGCAAATACCAACGTATGAGCCCATTGGTATTTTCATTTGTTCCTCGCTCCCAGGAGTGGTATGGGTGTGCAAAATACCACTGGAGTTCGAGGGCTTTCATGGTCTCATCATATGCAAAGTTTTCCTGACCATTGTCCGAGGTGAGTGTCGCTCGAAACCGTTTGGGAAGTATTTGCAATCGACCCACCACAGCATTTTTTGTTTCTTGCGCCGTTCCATCTTTCAACTTAGAAATGAAGACGAGACCTGTTTTCCGCTCAACAAGAGTATTTAATCGAACAGAGCTTCGTTTGGAAACCATGGAGTCACCCTCCCAGTGTCCCATGATTTTTCTTTCTTCAACTTCCTTCGGTCGGAGATCAATTGAAGGTCCTTTCGGCTTGAATATACGCTGTACAGAGTGCATTCCTTTCTGCCCACGACGTTTGTGACGACGCTTGAGGTATATGCGTAAATCATGGTGGTGACGCTTCAATTCTCCTCGACCTTCTCGATGCACATGGTTGTATATGTATTGATATATTGCTTCGTGGGAAACAGATTCATTCGGGTGATCAACAGTGAGTCTTCCGGATATCTGTTCAGGTGAGTATCCATCCTTGAGGTGTGTCAGCACATACCGGCGAATGAATCCGTTCTTCAATCGAAGCTTTCGTCCTCGACTCTTTCGCTTCTTTTGTGCGCGTTCATCTGCGATACGAGGTTTGTATGACCTTTTGAGTGGAATATTCCTGTTTACCTCGCGGGAGATGGAAGAGGGACTTCGTCCGATCGCTTTCGCGATCTCACGAATCGACCTTTTTTCCCACATCATGCTTTGGATTTTTTCGCGTTCTTCTATGGTTAAATGCTTGTATTTCATACACTTCAATTATATAGAAGTGTTGCACTTACTTGTTGAACTGGTGCCAAGAAACCCCTATTCTAAGGCACATTTACTTCAAATCCCCCCAATTTGTCCCTATCTCCGCATTTGCCTCCAACTTTATCCCCTTCGTATCCTTCATATCCATAATCGATTCCATTATTTTCTTGATCTCCTCCGCTATTTCTTTTGCCTTATTTTCCCGCACTTCGTACACTAGTTCGTCATGCACTTGAAGAATGAGAAATACATCATCCTGTAATTTATTCTTTATTATATATTCATCCACTCGTATCATCGCAAGCTTCACCACATCCGCTTCTGTTCCCTGTATCGGTGCATTGATTGCCATTCTTTCTGCCATTGCTCTGATAAATGGAAGCTTCGAATCGATTCCTTCAAAATATCTTCGGCGACCATAGAAAGTTTCAGTGTATCCTTTTCTCTTTGCATCTGCTTTTGTCTCATCTAAATATTTTGCTAGACCAGAAAACTTCTCAAAATAGTCATTGTAGAACTTCTGAGCATCTACTCGTTCTGTTCCTTCTCCGAGATTCTGTCGCAAAGCATTCACCCCCATCCCATAAAGAATTCCGAAGTTTATAACTTTAGCTTTTCTTCGCATTTCTCTGTCCACCTTATCAAGCGGTACTTCAAAAACTTCACTAGCTACAGACGAGTGAACATCCTGTCCACTTCTAAAGATTTCAATCAATTTCTCATCGCCAGAGAGAAAAGCGGCGATGCGAAGTTCTATCTGTGAATAGTCGAGTGAGACAAGACAAAAACCTTTTTCAGAGATGAAAGCTTTACGAATAGCTCGACCTAAATCAGTCTTGATAGGGATATTTTGCAAACCAGGTCCTTGTGAAGCCATCCTTCCTGTAGCACTTCCCGCTTGAAGGAAATGAGCATGGAGACGATTGTTATCATCAACGAGAGTCGGAATAGTATCTATATATGTCGAAAGAAGTTTTTGCAATTCTCTATATTCAAAAAGGAACGGAATCATAGGATGAGCATCTCGAAGTTTCTCTAATTCTGATTCTCGAGTTGAGCGAGCGCCGCCAGAAGTCTTCTTGAGACCCTTTGCTGTCAGCGCTAATTTATCAAAGATAATTTCTCCGAGTTGTTTAGGAGAATTGATATTGAATTCTTCTCCAGCATATTCCCAAATCTTTTTCTCAAGTTTTGAAAGCTCAGTGTGGTATGTCTTTGAAAGATCAGTCAAAAAAGCTACGTCAATCTTCACGCCTTTTGTATCCATCTTTTTGATAATAGGAATGAGCGGAGCTTCGATATCATCAAAAACCTTTTTCATTCCCCTCTTTTCAAGCTCAGTAAAAATAATATCTGATGCTTTTGTAAAATCTTCAGTCTTAGTAAATGCAAAAATGTCGTCGATTTTTGGATCGGTAAGATTTGAATTCACAATCCATAAAGCAACTGAAGTCCTAATAAGTTCTTCTTTGTCGACATTCTGCTCAACTTTCACCTTTTCTTCTGTTTCCTCTGTCTCTTCCAAAACCTCCATTCCCAAAACGTATTTCAAACGATTTCCTAATGCTCTAAATTCCAATTCTTTAAATAGATCAAGTGCTTTCTCGATCTCTATCCCCTCTTTGAATTCCTTTGGCAAAACAAAATCAATTGGCGCATCGCGTCTGATAGTTGCCAACATTTTACTGAACTCCGCTTCTTCTTTTCCCTCTTTCAAAAGACCGAGGATTCTATCTGTAATTCCAACCTTTTTAAATTTCTCTTCCCCGCCCTTTTTCTCAAGAGCTTTATACATATCAGGAATACCACCAAATTCTGTTATCAAAATAGTTGCAGTTTTTTCTCCAATACCTTTAATACCCATGATATTATCAGACGGATCGCCACGAAGACCTTTGTAGTCAGGAAGAAGTTCGGGACCAAAACCAAAACGCTCTCTCACCCCCTTCTCGTCATACATGATGGTGTCTCTGATCCCTTTTTTCAAAGTGTAGACTTGAACTTTTTTACCATCAACTAATTGTAAAGTATCCATATCACCAGAAGCCACAATAACTTCCACATCTTTATTATCTTTCAATTGATTCACAATCGTTCCCAACATATCATCAGCTTCAAATCCTGGTTTATCATATATGGGAATATTGAGTGCTTTAAAAATATCTCTAGATTGTTTCATTTGAGACACCAAATCATCGTCTGCCTTCGCTCGGCCTGCTTTATAGTCTTTATAAACTTCTTTTCGAAACGTTGGTCCTGGAAGATCGTAACAAGCAACAATATAGTCTGGCTTAACGTCTTCTATGATCTTTAAGAGCATTGTGGTAAGACCATAAAGACCTCCGGTAGGTTCACCTTTTGCAGATACGAAATCAGGCAAGGCATGGTATGCCCGGTGAAGGATTGCGTGAGAGTCGAGCAGGACGAGGCGTTTCATGTTTTAGGGAGAAGAAAGGATTTTTTCAAACGCGCCGGGTAAAGCGTTTTCAAAAATCCTTTCTTCTCCCCTTATTCTACCTTAAATTTTCGAGTTGTCTCGTCGACAAATTCGCAATGTATTTTTATATGATCCTCCGGCAAAACATTCTTAACATTCTCTGGCCATTCAATAATGATGAGATTGTTTTTATTCGAAACCAATTCTTCAAAATTTAAGACGGTAAGTTCTTCCCCTTTTTCTAAACGATATGCATCGATATGCACTAAGCGTTTAAACTGTGAATGCTTAGTCTCATAAATTTTTTCAATCACAAATGTCGGACTGGTGATTGCTTGCGTAATGCCGAGCTCACGCGCAACCGCCTGCGTAAAAGTAGTCTTCCCTGCTCCTAAATTTCCATAGAGACCGACGACTACAGCCTCATCAGCTTTTGCCTCAAGTGAAGCCAGCCAAGACTTGGCCAAAGCCTCTGTTTCCTCGAGAGAATGAGTGGTTATAGTTTTCATAGTGAGTTATAATAGCACACATATATTATGATCCAATTTGACGAAGACAAGCAAAAGAGAAAGATGAGTGATCTTCTCAAACACGAAGAAGAGGAACTTGTTCAGCTCCTTTCAGGAAAATACAGTGTGGGCTATATCGACCTCACAGTAACCTTGATAAACACCGACGGTTTGCGTCTTATCGAAGAAAAAACTTCTCGAGAAAATAAGGTCGTATGTTTTTCTTTAATTGATAAAAAAATAAAAATCGCCGCGCGCAATCCTCAGACAGAAGAAGTGACTAAAATTATTGAGGATCTAAAAACTAAAGGCTACATCCCAACCCTCTTTATCTGTTCAATGCAAAGTTTAGAAAAGGCCTGGAATTCATATAAAGATCTTTCTTTTGCCTATGAGAGTAAAGCTGGCGCACTTGAAATTGCCAGTGATGAAATAAGTGAGCTTATTGAAAAAGCTAATAGCATGCCAAGTGTTATTTCAATCCTCGAAAATACTCTGGCAATGAAAAAAAGCTATCGTGTCTCTCGAATTCTCGAAACGATTCTCGCGGGAGCTATTGGTCTTGGCGCTTCCGATGTGCACATTGAACCTGAAGAAGAATATATTACTCTCCGCTATCGCCTTGATGGAGTGCTTGTGAAAGTTCTTAATTTTGATAAAGACACCTTCAATCTCCTTCTTTCTCGAATCAAACTTCTTTCAGGACTTAAATTAAATATCAAAAAAGACTCACAGGATGGTCGTTTTAGTGTTGGTGTAAAAGATACAGAGATGGAAATCCGAACTTCGATCCTTCCTGGTGCTTACAATGAATCAATCGTCATGCGAATCCTCAATCCTAAGTCTATAGGTGTTCCTTTGGAAGAATTAGGGATTCCACCGAAACTTTTGGCCCTTATTTTAAAAGAAATTGATAAGCCAAATGGAATGCTCCTTACCACAGGGCCTACAGGTTCAGGGAAAACCACAACTCTCTATGCCTTTTTAAAAAAGAGTCACAATCAAACAGTAAAAATTATCACTATCGAAGACCCTATCGAATACCATCTCCCAGGAATCGTTCAGACACAAACAAACAATAAAGGATACACATTTCTCGATGGACTTCGAGCAGCCCTAAGGCAGGATCCAGATATCATTATGGTGGGAGAAATCCGAGATAGTGAGACTGCGGCTATTGCAGTAAATTCTGCGCTTACGGGTCACCTAGTGTTTTCTACACTTCACACAAACAGTGCTGCTGGTTCATTCCCTCGTCTCATTGATCTTGGTATCAATTCCAAAATCATGAGCTCAGCTATCAACATCGTTCTCGCGCAAAGACTTGTTCGAAAACTTTGTGAGCACTGCAAAAAGCCAGTTCCTTTTGAAGGAGCTCTAAAAGTTGAAATTGATAAAGTGTTGGAAACGATTTTTGATAAAAGCGAAATCCCTCCCCTACCTGGCCAAGTTTTCACCGCAGCAGGTTGCGAAAAATGTAGTCAAACAGGATACAAAGGAAGAATTGGAATTTATGAAGGTATAAAAATCACCCCAGAAGTAAATTCTGTTGTAGAAATGAATCCAAGTGAATCAGAAGTAGAAAAAGCAGCCGCTCCGCAAGGAATTTTGACTCTACGACAAGATGGAATTTTAAAAGTTGTCAAAGGAATCACTTCAATTGAAGAATTGGAACGAGTTATCACTATTGCGGATTAAATAAATTAAGTTAGGAGTAGAAAAAAGAGGTCTGTCAATTGAAATTGTTTAGGATAGGAGTAATATTATAGTAGATCGGATGCGTAATTCTCTAAACAATACTTTCAATGAGATCACCAAAAGTTAAACGTACTGCCAAGGATAATCCCAGTAAATACACACAAGGTGTATAACCAGAACGTCCTCAAAAGTACATCAGATGCCTTGAGTAAACAAGGTATATTGTTTAGAGAATTATGAATCCGATTATCAGCTGTGAAAGGACTATACTTACCGTTTTTATGACTGTTCCAATAGCTTAGCATAGATTAATAATTATGTCAAGTAAAACCAAGGCTCTAGATAAGGATAAAGGTGGTGAGACAGGATATCTCGATCAGACCCTGCGCCCTTCAAGGTGGCCGGATTATATTGGTCAACAAGGAATAAAGGATAATTTACACATACTTTTAACCGCTGCAGCAGAGAGAAAACATCCTCCAGAACACATTTTATTCTATGGGCCACCAGGTTTAGGGAAGACTACCATCGCTCATCTCATCGCAAAAGAAACAGGAGCTCAAATGAAAGTTACTTCTGGACCAGCGATATTGAAAGTTGGTGATTTGGCTTCAATTTTGACCAATCTTTCTCACGGCGACATACTTTTTATCGACGAGATTCATCGTTTAAACAAAGCTATTGAAGAAGTGCTCTATCCGGCCATGGAAAGCGGAGTTTTGGACATTATTATTGGAAAAGGACCATCAGCACGAACGATTCAACTCGAGCTTCCCTCTTTTACCCTTATCGCGGCCACAACACGTATTGCCATGATCTCTTCACCTCTACGTTCACGTTTCTCTGGAGGAGTTTTTAAGTTAGAGTTCTATACAGAAAAGGAAATCGGAGAAATTATCAAGAGATCAGCCAAAATTCTTGATATAGATATTCATGATGATGCCATAACAGCTATCTCTATGAGAAGTCGTTTCACACCTCGTACTGCAAACTACTTTTTGAAGCGATGTCGTGATTTTGCACAGATCCAAAAGTCTGCTCTGTCAAAAGAAATCGTAGAAAAAGCCCTAAAGATGCTTGGCGTTGATGATTTAGGACTAAACGGAGCAGATCGAAACATTCTCAGAGTCATGATTGAAAAATTTGGTGGAGGACCTGTTGGACTCAACACTATCGCAGCTGCCCTTTCAGAAGAACAAGCAACTATAGAAGAAGTCTATGAACCATACCTCATCCAATCGGGCTTATTGGAGAGAACTCCGAGAGGTCGTTCTGTCACCAACAAGGCGTATGGTCATTTGAATATTAAAGGAAATAAATTACTATAAATTATCTTTATGAGCATTGAATCATTTCCGCAAGATACACCCGAAGAAATAGAGGCTCGAACTTCAGAAACGAATACCGATCATCTCATTTCCTCTTCACTCGAAAGCGATCCAGAAATCTATAAAACTGTTGTTGTTCGAAATATAAATAGAATAGATTTTCTATTTCGATAAATATGGAAAACTACAATATCTATATAGGATCCGACCATTTAAATATGCAACGCCAAGGAAATATTTCTGACGAGAGCTTATGTGCAGGCTATGCTAGATACGATAGCAAAACCGGTGATGTTATTGTTGAAGACTTCGCTGATTGGAGAAAGGCATTAGGAAATAACATTGACCCAAAAAAAGCTATTGCCGCTGCTCTAAAAAGAGACTTGATGCCCTAGAGACCCTTTATAAGACTCTCGACCTCGCAACGCTTTTCACTCATACCATCAAAAGAACTATATACTGTTGAGTACAATGTTTTTCCAAGGAAGTTCTCGGCTTTTTGATCTTGGGGGTTAAAATTGAGATTTTTCTGGGAAACTTTTGGTTTATCGCCACAAGCTAAGTCAACATTCGATAAGGCTATACTGAATGAATCAGAAAAATATTTTTTTGTTTCAACAGCGTTCCAAGAGCTTGGCATTGCCTTGATAGCAGCTCTGTACTCAGCAATCCCCTTTTCATCATCAACACTTATTTGTATTGAGGGTTTTTTCTCTTTGGAGTCTGTGTAATCAACGGCTTCAACGAATGTTGTGTAAATATATCTAAGGACATTTTTTTGTTCAGTTCTAAGGTTAGAGATCAATTTTTTCTTTTGATCATCTGAGATCTTTGATACTTTAGTCTTTTCATGAATGGTAGACTGAATATCATAGCCAAGCTTTTGGACTGACCAACCCACTAGCAAGTTCATGATCTCATCAGCACCTGCTGTTATGTTCTTACCAAACATTGTGATATTTTCTGCTTGTGTTTGCGCTTCATCTATTTTATTTTCTTGGAAAGAAACAAGGGCTCTCAATCCACCCAAAGCCATGGCATGATGAGCATTTGTTAAAGGACAAGGGCTGCCCAGGACGTAACACTCAAAAGATTTATCAAAATTATCATCAAACGCTGCAAGCATTTCTGAATACTTTGAAAGTATTTTTTGTGATTGATCTATTGGAGGAAGATTTTTTGAAGAATATACTTCAAAATACTTCCCCATAAATTCATTGTCTGTATCTTCAATAGTAGCCTTCTTAGGGGTACTAAAAGCTACAGGACTATTATTTGTAGACGCTGCATGGATAAGAGAGATTCTCATATTTGACTCAGTCCATATGCTTGATTTATTTTGAGAATAGACAAATACAGACACCATCACTATGACAATTACAATAATAATGATTCCGATTGAACTTTTTTGATTTTTTTCCATATGATTTGTTGTTATATACTCTTATGCTATCATACCCTCATGTCGGGACATAATAAATTTTCAAAAATTAAGCATCAGAAAGCTAAGAATGACGGCCAAAAGAGTAAAATCTTTGGGAAACTCGTGCGTTTTATCACCGTAGAAGCTAAAAAAGCTGATGGGAATCTCAAATCCCCTGGTTTGGCCCTGGCTATTGAAAAAGCAAAGAAGGAAAATATGCCAAATGATACGATTGAACGAGCAGTGAAAAAAGCAACAACCGACAACAGTGCTGCTATGGAAAATGTGACCTATGAAGCCTACGGTCCGGGTGGAATCGCTATTATTATCCAAGCTTTGACCGACAATCGAAATAAAGCAGCTCAAGAAGTAAAAGCAATTCTTGTAAAACACGGAACTGAACTCGCAGCTGTTGGAAGCGCATCATGGGCATTTACAAAAGGTCCTGAAGGTCTTGTTCCAAACATGACCATGCCGCTTGAAGATGTAGATATTGAAAAACTCCAAGCCCTCGTTGAAGAGCTCGAAGAGAACGATGAAGTGCAAGATGTCTATACGAATGCAGAGTAGTATAATACCTCCATGCGAATATTAGGTATTGATCCAGGATATGACCGTTTGGGAATAGCTATTGTAGAAGATAAAACTCTTTTACATTCTGAATGCTTTTCTACTGATCCAAAAGATGATTTTCATACACGTCTGAAAGATATAGGTCAAAGAGTCCATGAGCTTATTGAGAAGTTTGAACCAGACGTTATGGCAATAGAATCACTTTTTATAACAAAAAACCAAAAGACGGCAATGAAGGTAGCTGAGACGCGAGGAGTCGTCTCATATGAGGCTTCACTGAAAGATATTCCCATCCACGAATATTCTCCACCACAAATAAAAGTAGCTGTTACGGGTCACGGAAGAAGCGATAAGACTCAGATTATAAAAATGATTCCTCTTTTGATCAAAATGAAAGCAAAAAAGGCTCTCGATGATGAATATGACGCCATTGCCGTTGCTCTCACTTGCCAGGCGTATGTCCGAAAAGATATCCACAATTAAAGGGGTTTGCAAAAATTTAATACTTTTGTTACAAATATAAAATCCTAACGGTTAATTAAGAATAAAAGATTAAAACATGCCAAAGACAAAAATTAAAGAGGTAAAAACTAAAACAGCCCCGACGGAAGAAACAAAAGAAATACTTTTAGATGATGAAGAAAAAACTGTTGATCCAGAGCTCATGTCTGGGGATGCGCTTTCAGATGAAGATGAAGATGCCGGTGTAGCAGAGGACGAGGAAGTAGATCCATTCAAGGATAGATGGGAAGAATAATAAAAAGCCCTAATCGGGGCTTTTTACTTAGACTATTTTACAGAAATCTTAACAAATCTCTTCTTACCAATTCTTAGAGTCACATCCTTTTCCGTTTTAGCATAAAGATCTGTGATAACTTCGTTTGTTCCAGCATGAGAGACGGCATTGCCTTCGATGAGTCTCTTCCAATCGGCATTTGAGGTAACGATTCCCTCTTTAACCAAGACATCCTTGAGTAGAGTTCCGTTTGGAATATTTAATGTTTGAATTTCATCAGGGACGCCACCTTTCGAGAAAGCTTTAATAAAATTTTTCTCGGCTTGATCGGCCTGTTCTTTAGAATGATACATAGTAACAATTTCTTTTGCCAAACGAACCTTTATGTCTCGTGGATTTACCCCAGAAACAAGTTGTTGCTTTATTTGTTCAATCTCTTCCATTGAAACATACGTACAATCTATAAACATACTGACGAGAACTTCATCTGGAAGGGCCATTACCTTTCCAAACATATCAGTATAGCTATCATTTAAAGCAATATAGCCTCCCTCACTTTTACTCATCAATTTCTTACCTGTCTTAGGATTTACCAAGAGTGTAGTCGCAATAACAAATTTTTCTTTATGATTATAAGACTTCTGCAAAATTCTTCCGGCCAGCATGTTAAAAGTCTGATCATTTCCACCAACTTCAGCGTCAACATTCAATGCCACACTATCATAGCCTTGCATCAGAGGATACAAAAATTCATGAAGATAGATCGGCTTGTGTTCCTGAAGACGTTTCTCAAACATATCTCGCTCAATCATCTGCTGCACCGTAAAGTTTGAAGATAGTTTAACTAAATCTTTGAAATTTAGTTTTGAAAGCCATTTACTATTTTTAACGAACTCAGGAGCATTTGATGTACCCAGATTAATAACCTTACCAACCTGATCTTTCCAACTTTTAATATTTTCTGCTACCTGATCTTCTGTTAATTGAACTCTAGCAATATCCTTTCCTGTCGGATCACCGATCATTGCAGTAAAATCTCCAAACAAAATAACGATATCGTGACCTAATTTTCTTAATCTTTCAAGAAAAATAAGATTCGTCGCATGGCCTAAGTGGAGCTGAGAACCTGTTGCATCAGCGCCTAAATAGATTTTCAGTTTTTTACCACTTAAAAGAATCTTCTTAAAATCTTCTTTGGATGGAAGAATTGTACTGATACTTCTCGAGATTGCTTCCTCTACTGCCAGCTCATCAGTAGTCACCTCCCTTTTTTTTCCAAAATTAAACATAATTTATTTCTTAATTACTATGTAATGTAACACATTTATGCTAAAATTTCTAAATGTCGCATGGTAAAAGTTTCTTTAAATCATGGAAATGGCGCTTATTAAAGGCATTGTTTGTTTTATCGATATCTCTTTTCTTTATCTTGGCTAGTGTTGGAATTATATGGTTTTCAAGCCTCCAAATACCTGATTTGAGTGCTTTTGAGACACGAAAGGTTGCTCAATCTACAAAAATCTACGATAGAACTGGAGAAATCCTCCTTTATGATGTTCACAGTGATCAAAAAAGAACCGAGGTGCCTTTTGAAGATATTTCTGAAAAAATTAAAAAAGCTACGATCGCTATTGAGGATCAGGAATTTTATCAGCATATTGGAATAAAACCGACGGCTATTTTGCGTGCTATTCTATCAAACCTGACGCCTGGTGGAACAAAACAGGGTGGATCAACTATCACCCAACAAGTTATTAAAAACTCTATACTTACTCAGGACCGAACTTTAACAAGAAAATTGAAAGAGTGGATTTTGGCCATTAAACTTGAAAAGGTTCTGACAAAAGACCAAATTCTAAATACTTATCTCAACGAAAACCCTTATGGAGGAAGTATTTATGGCGTTGAAGAAGCGAGTAAAACATTCTTTGGAAAGTCGTCAAAAGACGTTAGCCTTGCTGAAGCCGCATATATAGCTGCAATTCCTCAAGCACCGAGCTATTACTCGCCCTATGGGCCAAACAAAGACAAACTCGACTCTCGTAAAAATCTAGTCTTACAGCAAATGCTTAATATTGGTTTTATAACAAAAGATGAATACACGGCTGCAGCAAAAGAAAAAGTTGTGTTTCTTGAAAAGAATACAACTGGCATACGCGCTCCCCATTTTTCTCTTTATATCAAGGACTATTTGATAAATAAATACGGAGAAAGTATGGTTGAAGAAGGGGGTCTAAAAGTTACTACGACTTTGAACTTTGATATGCAACAAAAAGCAGAAAAAGTTATAGCGAACTTTGCTCCGACTCTTGAGAAATCTTTTAGTGCGAGCAATACGGCTATGGTCGCTATCGATCCGAAGACTGGAGATATTTTGACAATGGTCGGATCGAGAAATTATTTTGAAAAAGGTTATGGAAATTTTAATATTGCTACAGCATATCGCCAACCAGGTTCAACATTTAAACCCTTCGTGTACGCTACGGCTTTCATGAGAGGATATACCCCAGATACTGTGCTCTTCGATGTACCAACTGAGTTTTCATCACAATGTACTCCTGATGGTAAGCCAAAAAATCCTACCGATGATCAAAAGGTTTGCTATTCACCAGTAGAATACGACGGCCTCTGGGAAGGTCCTGAGAACATACGAACTGCTCTTGCTCATTCGCGTAACATCCCTGCAGTTAAAACGCTTTATTTAACAGGTATTGGTAATTCCATAAAAACAGCTGAGGCTATGGGTATTACAAGCCTTACAACACCTGATCGATACGGCCTTACATTGGTTCTTGGGGGTGGTGAGGTTTCTCTACTTGAACTTACAAGTGCATATGGTGTATTTGCAAACGATGGTTTGAGAAATCCTTATCGATCAATATTAAAAGTAGAGGATAGTAAGGGAAATATCCTTGAAGAAGCTGATCTTAATCAAAGCCAGGCTATCCCCGCTCAAGTTGCTCGACAAATCACCGACATCCTTTCAGATCCGGTAGTACGACTTAGTACAATCAGCCAAAACGTCGACAACCTTCATCGACAAATTGCCACAAAAACAGGAACAACGAACGATTATCGAGATGTATGGATTGAAGGATATACACCAAACGTTGTGGTTGGCGCTTGGGCTGGAAAAAACGACAATAGTCCTATGGACAAAAAGGTTGCCGGACTAATCATTACTCCAGTTTGGGGAGCATTCATGGCTGAAATAAATAATGACTTTCCAAAAGAAACATTTAAGAAGCCTGAGCCAACACCGAACGATGCAAAACCGGTTCTAAGAGGAATATGGAAAGGAGGAACTTCATTTAAAAAAGATACAATTTCAGGAAAACTGGCTACTGACCTTACCCCACCAGAAACAACAGAGGAGATTCCGTTTCCAAATGTACACAATATTTTACACTGGGTAGATAAAACAGATCCGACTGGAGAAAT
This sequence comes from Candidatus Tayloriibacteriota bacterium, assembly GCA_025353045.1. Lineage (GTDB taxonomy): Bacteria > Patescibacteriota > Minisyncoccia > Phycocordibacterales > PALSA-1337 > CAIOGI01. The sequence continues at coordinate 4,366 of JANXRK010000039.1, read as the reverse complement.
ACCCAAAGATCCAACACATGATTCTCAGTACGAAAGCTGGGAGTATGGTGTTAGAAATTGGTTTAACACATGGAAACAAACTCATCCAGAATTTGTTGAGAATGCCAATATACCAGTTCCCACTCAAACAGATGACGTTCACACAGCAGCAAATTCTCCACAAGTGTCTCTTGCTCTTCCCCAGCAGAGTGGGCCTTACAGCGCAAATTCTCGAATCACAATTTCAGTGACTACAACTAGTAAGTACCCCATTAAAAAATCTGAACTCTACGTCAATGGAAAATATATTTCTTCAAACGAGCAAAATCCAAAAATTCTAAGCTTTACACCTCAAGATGTAGAAGGAATTGAAACAAATAATATTATAAAAGTGATAGTTTATGATGTTGTATACAATCACGCTGAGGCTTCAGTGGATCTAGAGGTTAGTAGATAGTTATTTAATATCAAAAACTTTGATATTACCATTTAAAAGTAAGTCAATAATGGCTCTTTTTTTAAGAAAGATCTCGCTTTTTAGACCATGATTCCCTTTAATTGTGATTGATCCATCTTTTATAGAAATATCTTTAATTTCTATCTTATGTTTCGTAACTTTTTCTACGGCATTACAAATTAATTCTCTCTTTTTTAATTCTTTTAGAGCAACGTTGTTAAATTTATCAAAAAAATTTGATATTTCCTTCATAATTAACGATTCATTGGCATCACTATGTATCTGAAAGATGTATCTGATACTGGACTAATGATAACTGGTTTATTAAGACCACTAAAAACAAGATTCATACTATCAGAATCGATTGATTGGAGACAATCAATGATGTATTTGTAATTAAAGTTAATGTCGACTGCTTCCCCAGTTATAGCTGAATCGAGAATTGTTGTATTTTCTCCAACATCATTATTCTTTGTTTTAATCTGAGCCTTTTTAGCGGTAGGATCAATTTTTACATTGATTTGATTGAATTTATCTGAGAAAACGTTTGAAAGCTTGAGTGTATTTGCAAAATCCTGCTTCAAAACAACAACTTCTGTTGAACTTGTCTTGGGGATAATCTGTTTATAATCTGGGAATACTCCGTCAATTACCCTAGAAATAAGATAAATTCCTTTATATCTAAAAGAAATTTGGTTTTTATCGAGATTTACCTCTACCTCATCGTTTATAGATTCTAGAACTTTTATAATTTCAGGAATATTTTTATATGGAAGCAGGATCTGTCCAAAATCCTTTGTTTTTTTGATTTTAATCTTCTTCTCAGCCAGTCTAAATGAATCAGTAGCAACAAAAACCACAAACTCCCCTTCGCAGTATATATACACACTTGATAGTTCAGGTTTAATACTCGAAACAGATGAACTATACCAAACGGATTTCAAACCTTTTACAAAATCTCGTGCGCTCAGTGAGAAAGAATTTCCACTAGTAACTCTTGGAATGCTTGGAAAATCATCATGAGGTTGTATTTTAATAAGCCCAGAATTGCGTGTGGTGTTGATTTTTAGATTACCTTGAGCTGTTTCTAGTGTTACACCTTTTTCATCTCCTACAGCGTTGATTAAGAAGGAATTGATAGTACTACTTGGTACTGCAACAAGTCCTCCTTCATTTGTTTTTACTGGAATAGTAATTTCTATACCTAAATCGAGATTGGTTGCTTTGATAGTTAGTTGATTCTTTTGTGTAGCATCAAAAAGAAGACATGAAAGTACTGGAAGTGTTGTGTGTTTGTTTGAAATACGACTGGCGTATTCCACAGCTTCTTTTAATTTTTCTTGCAAGCATTCTATATTCATAGGAGTGTCTTTTATTTATATTAAATACTTATTATTATTATTAGTCCTGTGGATATGGTGATAACTCAATTATATCATTATTATTAGCCATATTTTATGGAGTCTACCTGTTGATATCTTCACAATAACTTTCTCTAACTTTTACCCTTTTACTTAATATACTCTTTTTATAAAAAATATCCACATTTATTATTCACTTATCCACAAGATAAAACTACATCATTGCCCTGATCTGACTTATTTCTTCCATCAGCATTGTATTGGTCTTCAGATCCTCTTTAACTTTATCGCATGAATGAATAACTGTCGTATGATCTCTTCCACCCATTTTCTCCCCTATTGAAGGAAAAGAAACATTAAAGTCCTCTCGGAGAATATACATAATTACTTGTCTAGGCTTCACAACTTCTTTCTTTCTTGTTTTATCATAAACACTCTCTTCGTTTACATTGTAGAAATTAGAAATAAGCTTAATAACATCTTTAATAGAAATATTTTTTTTAGGTTTTGTATTGTTTTTTATTAGATTCTTTATTTCAAGTAAAGAAAGAGGACGATTTTTTAGTTGGGTTTGGCATACGATGACGTTTACAATACCTTCAAGCTCTCGAACATTGCTATCAACACTAGCAGCAAGAAAATCAAGGATATCAGACTTCAGTTCTACATTACTAATAAGACTTTTAGCTCTTATAATTGCGATTCTAGACTCATGGTCAGGTGCCGGTATATCGATAATCATTCCTTGATTGAAGCGTGATTTCAAACGATCCTCAAGCCCAGGGATGAAGTTTGGATGCTTATCTGAAGAAAAGACTAATTGACGATTTGTTTGATAGAAAGTTTCAAAAAGATGGAACAATTCCTCTTGAAACTTTTCTTTATTAGCAAAGAATTGAATATCATCCATAATAATGACATCGTATTTTCTATATTTATCTTTAAATTTTTGAGTTGTATTGGTTTGAAGTGATGAAAAGTATTCAGAACCAAACCTTTCTGATGTTAAATAGAAAACTTTCTTTTGTGGAAAATCTTTTTTAATATGGTTTCCTATTGCTTGGATCAAATGCGTTTTTCCGTGACCAGTATTTCCATAAATGAAAAGAGGATTATAAGTCGCCCCTGGATTTTTAACAACAGATTTAGAAGCGGCATTCGCCAGTTCATTAAAAGGCCCAACAATGAAGGAATCAAACATGTATCGAGGATTCAAGTTATCGTCTTTGTTGATATAAAAGTCTTGTAGTGGCATTGAGATTGTAGAGCTAACTTGAGCCTTGTTTTTCTCTTCAGTCTTCTTTTTGTCAGAGTCTTTTACGATGACATATTCAAGTGCTCTCACTTGTTCGTTCAGCTGTCTCAATGTTTTTAAAATAGTATTATGAAATTTCTTATACAACCACTCTTGAATAAAAGAGTTTGGAACTCCGAGATAGATAACTCCCTCTTCATTCTTCAAAATATAAGTTTCATTGAACCAAGTAGAAAAATTAGCTCGTGATACAGCTAATTCAATATCAACCAAAGCCCTTTCCCATAGTTCAACATGATTGTTCATGCAACAAGTATATACTTGTTTAAAAATTAGAGAACTTGCGCAATGTGGGGAAATCTGTTGATAAGTTGTGAATTATACTATATACTGCTTTTACTATGTCATTTACATATAAACCAAAGAAAAGAAAGAGAGCAAAGACACACGGATTTCTTGTTAGATCAAAATCTTCTACTGGACGAAGAGTGTTGAAGCGACGACGAACAAAAGGACGAAAGAAAATAGCTGTGTAATATGTTACCAAAGTCACAAAGACTCGGAACCAAAGCATTTACAGAGATTATCGGAAAAGGACAATCATTTCATAGTCCTTTTTTGATTTTAAGGGAAATTTTCTCTCATAAAAACAGTTCTTTTGCTGTTTCGGTATCTAAAAAAGTAGCGAAATTGGCCGTAGATCGAAATAAAATAAAAAGACAAGTTTATTCGAGTATTAAAAAATTAAATATTAAATCTGGCCACAAAATAATTATTATTATGAAAGCCGGAGCACAAAAACTTCCTTTTAAAGATCTGGCACTTGAACTAGAAAAAATCTTTGTTAAATCTGGACTTTTACAGTAAAATAGACTGATATTATGATTTCAAATATATACCACCTGGTTATTTTTAACCCTCTTTATAACGGCCTTATCCTTTTATTCGATACATTTCCTTGGGTTGATGCTGGTTTCGCTGTAATCATCTTTACTATAGTTGTGCGTCTTGTTCTATTTCCTCTTTCAAAGAAATCTATCGTCACTCAGGTTCGAATGAAAGAAATAGAGCCTGAATTGAACAAGATTAAGCAGTCTACTCCCGACAAGCAGCAGCAAGCTCTTCTTCAGATGCAGCTTTACAAAAAGAGTGGCGTGAATCCTTTCTCAAGTTTCTTTCTACTCTTCCTGCAACTTCCTATTATTTATTCACTCTACTATATCTTCGTACGATCAGGACTACCTAAAATTGATACAAATGTTCTCTACGCTAGTATGCAAGATCATGTTCCAGTTATAAACATGCATTTCCTCG
>JANXRK010000042.1 GCA_025353045.1 Candidatus Tayloriibacteriota bacterium | reverse complement strand
AGCGTCTGTACCTGGAGTAACTGTGTAGTTAACATTGTCAAATCGTACAAGGTAATCTGTACCAACAGTGATTTCTGTTGCATCAGCTGCACTTGCAAGATTCTTTGTAGCAATAACAGTTCCACTTGAATCCTTCAATGTCAATTGAGCGAAATCCAACCATGGTCTTTCACTGAAGTGAACGTCGAATCGATTAACCTTAACTGGTCCTGATGTTGCTTGTAGTTTTACAGCATACACATTCTTTATGTCACCCTTCTTCAATGTTTGAGAAGTTGTAACGTAAGGTGAGTATGAAACTGTAACTGATCCGTCACCAGAAGTCATACCTGTACCTGGAGCTGTTGTTCCAGGAGTAACTGTACATGTCATCCATGAAGGACAAACGAATGGTGAAGTACCTGGAGTAATAACTACTGCTCCTCCGTTTACTTTAGCTTGTGTAAGTGGGCCGAAGAAACCGTATGCAGGAAGTCCTACACTTGTCTGATAAGCTGCAAGAGCTGTCTTTGTCTGTGATCCGAAGTAACCTAGCTGTGCTGCTCCTGAACTAATTGCAGGGATAGCAAAACTTTTACTAATCAACCATGACTGAAGAGCAGATACATCTGCACCTGTACTACCTACTGTAAGGTTTGTATTGAATGCAGCACTTGCTGTTGCACCGAAAGCTACTACCGCCAAAGCGATGATAGCTACTTTTAAAGATCTTTTCATAATAATATTTATAATTAAATAATTTTCTCTCGGTTATTAATAATTTGAGAAAAAACTACTTGTACCTAACTGATAAACTACTAATAAACTATTCACCATTTCCCCATGTTTATATTCGACATAATCATGAAGATGAGGCTATAAGGGTCGAAAACTGAATACAAGAATTAACTAACCGTATCCGAATGAGATTGGCGGAAATTTGCGATGGAATTTTAATTGTCAAAGACCTTGCAAAGTATTATATCCCCTAAGGGAATAAACCTGCAAACTATATGTGGATAACTGGGCTTTTTAAGGTCCAGAATCAACCTAACAATACTACACAAATAAGCATTAAAAGTCAATAAAATTTGGCTGATTTATGACAAAGAATATGTACTCCAACGGCGTTCTCCAATCCTCTTAATGATACCTTTTTTAACCAAAGAAATCAGCTCTCTTTGAATCGTTTTTTCACTGCAGTCCTTAATAACTTTTGCAAAGTCTTTTATTGTTAAATTTGAGTCCTTTTTAAGCATGCTGATAATACTATCCTTTCTATCGTTACTCTTAGGTATTTTTTTAGAATTTTCCTCAGTAATTGTCCTTAATAGACTATCTTGTCCTTTATCATTTTTTGCTTCCAATTCTTGTGCAAAAAATGTATCTGAAAGTATGTACCCAGACAAATGATTTTCTTTATTTTCTTTATTAATAAAATGTATTAAAGATTCGATTTCGTGAATGACAATTGATGCATTCATTTTTGAAATTAGATATGAAGTAAGTGAAATATTTAAGAAAATAATAATCTTTTCGAGTGACGTTAAAAAAAGCTTTGTAGCATGGTCTTTTTCTACAGGAAATGAGCTACTGATCATCAAAGAATTTGAGACCATGGTAATACCCTCTTCTCGTATTTCCCATTTTATAGCGTCGCTGTCTTTTATTATGTCTGTTATTAAATACATAGCAGACACTATTTTCTGAGTTTTTTGTATTACATATTTTTCCATGTCTTTTTCCGTATGTCTTTAATAAAAATGACAATGTCTCATATGACTTTTATTAAAAATAATATGTCCATTATATATAAGACAGGTCCTATATGTAAAGTAATTTTACACGTTATGACATGCTATAAATATAAAAACAATAGTGTGCTATTATTTATACATAAAATTTAGGCAAAAATATATGGCTGTAAAAAGAAAAAATAAAGATGATCGAAAATCGAAGTACGATGGTGAGATTGGTAAGGAAACCATGCAGGCAGTTTTTGCAATAGTCTTTTTTCTTATTGCATTACTTTTTATGTTAGCTCCGTTTCATCTCGCTGACCCTATAGGTCACTATATTTATGAATTTCTAAAGACTTGGTTTGGTTTTGGATACTACCTTATTCCAGTCTCATCAATTATGATTGGCTTTTCTTTTCTTAGAGGTGTTAAGTTTGAATTTAGGATTTCAAAGTTCCTCTCAGTAATACTTTTCTTCCTTTCTGGGCTTGGACTTATAGGACTTTTAGTGGCTGGTGAAGGAGGGCAAGTTGGTACCTGGATTACGTATCCATTTATTAAGGTGATTGGCCTTTGGGCTACGCCCTTAATACTCACTGCTAGTATTATTATTTCTGTACTTATAACCCTTGAAATACATTTTACTATACAGAGTTTAATGTTCTGGAAATGGTTTAAATTGCCTGAAATTGATCCTAAATATGCCGACAATGAAGATGAGGATTCAGAAACTCAAATTGATAAGGCAGTTGATGAAGTTACAAATAAACTTCAGAAAGAACAGCTTAAGATCGCCGAGCAGGTTCAAAATAAAGGAAAAGGTGAAAAGATCAATAAAGACGAAGAGGGTGACATCAAACTTGTATCCGCATACAGTTTAAAACCTTTTGTTCCTCCTCCCCTTTCACTTTTGGAAAAAGATAAAGGAAAACCTGAGACTGGAGATATTAAAGCTAATGCAAATATTATTAAAAGAACATTAGCCAACTTCGGCATCGATGTAGAAATGGATGAAATATCTATAGGACCCTCGGTTACACGATATTCTCTGAAACCAGCCGAGGGAGTTAAGCTTTCAAAGATCGTCGGCCTAAACAATGACCTTGCTTTGGCTCTTGCTGCACACCCTATCAGAATCGAAGCTCCAATTCCTGGAAAGTCTCTCGTAGGTATTGAGATTCCAAACACAACAAAGACAACCGTCGGTCTCGGAACTCTTCTGTCTGCTGATGAATATCAAGAATCAGAAAAACCACTCCTTATTTCTCTTGGAAAAGGCATTTCTGGTAAATCTTATTTTGCCAACCTCGCCAAAGCGCCTCACATGCTTATCGCCGGGGCCACAGGTTCTGGAAAGTCTGTAACCATTCACGCTGTTATCACTTCTCTTCTCTTCAGAAACTCTCCTGAAAACCTTAAATTCATCATGATCGATCCGAAACGAGTGGAGCTTACCCTTTATAATAAAATCCCCCACCTTCTCACTCCAGTTATTACAGACGCCAAGAAAGCTATCTTAGCTTTGAAATGGGCAGCAAAAGAAATGAGTCGACGTTACGATACACTTGAGAAAAATACTGTCCGAGATATCGATTCATATCACAAAACAATACTCTCTCCTGCCGTAGAAACGGCAAAGAAAAATAAGGATGCAGTCATGCCAGAAAGTATGCCGTATATCGTCATAGTACTCGATGAGTTGGCAGATATCATGCAAACATATCCTCGAGAGCTCGAATCCGCAATCGTCCGTTTGGCTCAAATGTCCCGGGCCGTAGGTATTCACCTTATCCTTTCAACACAAAGGCCTTCCGTAAACGTTATTACAGGTCTTATCAAAGCAAACGTTCCGACTCGAGTAGCTTTGCAGGTGTCTGCTCAAATCGACTCTCGAACAATTCTTGATGCTGGTGGCGCTGAAAAGCTTCTTGGAGCTGGAGATATGCTCTACCTTGGTGGAGAAATGTCTAAACCTCAACGACTCCAATCTGCATATATTAGCGAAGGAGAAGTTAAAAAGGTTGTGAAATATTTAGCCGATACATACAAAGACGAAATCATGGGTGAGATAAATCTTGCAGTTCCTGAAGCAGGAAAGGATTCTATTTTTGAATCAAACTTTGATTCTGATAGTGCCGACCTCGGTGATGAAGATGAACTTCTCTCACAGGCGCGAAATATAGTCATCGAAAGCGGTAAAGCATCTACATCTTGGCTTCAGAGAAAACTTGGAATCGGATACTCACGCGCAGCTAAATTAATCGACCTCCTTGAAGAAAAAGGAATTGTTGGTCCTGCGAACGGCTCAAAGGCTCGAGAAGTTTATAGCTCGGCTGATTCTACGGCATCACCCTCGTCGAATACACCAGCAGAAGAAACTTCAGAAACTCAATTATAGAAAATGAATAGAGATGGAATAAAAAAGATATTAAAGACCAGTATTTTTGTAGTTATGGTTGTTATTGTTATTGGATATAGTTTATTCTCTTTTAAAGACTATATTGATGGCCCGCGCATCAATATCACTGAGCCAAGTAATGGAAGCACCGTAACAAAAT
>JANXRK010000019.1 GCA_025353045.1 Candidatus Tayloriibacteriota bacterium | reverse complement strand
ACAGAAGAAGAACAAGGTGATATCCATGATCTCGAAACTCGTCTGAAAATTTATCAAAGAATCAAAGAAGTGAGTGTAAATGTGAATAATCTTTTTGGTAAAGAAATTATTTTCCAAAGATCTCAAGTTCCGCCATCTGATCCCGTTTTTTCACCTCATGAATCTATGAATCTTTTATCTTTAGCTCAAGCAATCAAAGATATTATTAAAGCTTTGCCGAAGAAAGAATATACTCCTAAAGCTGTTATCAAAAAAGTTATTAGTTTGGAAGATATGATTGAGAATTTAACAAAAAGAATCACATCGGGACTTAGAATGAAGTTTAGTGAATTTGCAGGTGAACATAAAGAAGATAAAATAAATGTCATCGTTAGTTTTTTGGCTATGCTTGAGCTTGTGAAGCAGGGTATAATACACGTATCACAAGAAAATCACTTTGATGATATCCACATGGAGACAAAGGAAGTCGGGGTGCCAAAATATGTATGAAAATTAGTTTAGAATCACAGATCGAGGCATTACTTTTTTGGAAAGCTGAAACGCTGTCTATTAAAAAGATCTCGACTATTTTAAATAAAAAGGAAGAAGAAATTAAAGTGGCAGTTAAAAATCTTCGAGAACAATTGAAGGGAAGGGGAATCACACTTATCGAATGGGAAGATGATGTCACTTTGGGAACAGCTAAAGAAGTTTCAGAACTTATCGAGGGACTTACAAAAGAAGAATTATCAAAGGATCTAGGAAAAGCTGGTTTGGAAACTCTTTCAATTATTTTATATCAAGGACCAATTTCGAGGGCGGATATCGATTATATTCGAGGAGTAAATTCTCAATTTATTTTAAGAAATCTTTTGATCAGAGGTCTCACAGAAAGAGTAGATAATCCAAAAGATCAAAGAAGTTTTCTTTATAAACCTACTTTGGAGCTTTTATCATTCCTCGGAATTTCAAAGATAGAAGATCTACCTGATCTTGCTTTGGTCAAAGCTGATATAGAAAACTTCAAAATACAAAAGAATGATGGACAAACTCAAAATTGATAAGGTGTATTTAGCGTCGATTATTTTGCTCGCAGTGACGGGCTTTTTTATCTTTAGTTCCGCATCCCTCGGACTGCTCGCAAGGAATGGTGCAAGCTTCCAATCGGTTGCTTTAAACCAGTCAATCGGGCTTTTTTTGGGTATTGTAGCCTTTTATGTCATGTCACGGCTCAATTATAAATTCCTTCGAAAAAATGCCTTCTATATTCTCATTGGTGCTATTTTCATAAATCTTCTTCTCTTCATTCCTGCTTTTTCACTAAACCACGGAGGAGCATCGCGTTGGATCGATTTAGGATTCATTACCTTTCAACCATCGGAATTTCTCAAGATTGCTTTCATTATTTATTTTGCTGCTTGGCTTTCAGGACTTAAGGAAAAAGTAGGGACATTTAAATTTGGCATTATTCCGTATATAGTTATCATTAGCATTCTCGGTATTCTTCTTTTAGCTCAATCAGACACTGATACTCTCGTCGTTATCGCCACAACAGGAATAATCATGCTTTTTATTTCTGGTGGAAAGATCAAACATATTCTACTTTTAATCCTCGTGGGTTTGATCGTAATTTCTTCAGTTGTATATTTGAGACCCTATGTACGACAAAGAGTTATGACATTCATAAACGGTGCAAGTGACTCTCAAGGAGCAGGGTATCAGATTCAACAGTCTCTTATTGCTATCGGTTCAGGGCAGATCGTGGGTAGAGGATTTGGTCAAAGTGTTCAGAAATTTAATTATTTGCCTGAACCAATTGGAGACTCGGTTTTTGCTGTCGGAGCTGAAGAATTCGGCTTTTTGGGAAGTCTGGTCCTCATCGGACTCTTCTTACTTTTCTTTATTCGATCAATGAAAATATCGATGAAATCAATTGATTCCTTCGGTGGACTTACGGCGATAGGAATTGCTATACTTATCCTTATCGAGTCATTTATGAATATTTCATCAATGCTCGGACTTATACCGCTTTCCGGAATGCCGTTGCTTTTCGTCAGTCACGGAGGAACTGCACTTATCATAACGCTCGGAGCAGCCGGAATTATCGCAAACATTTCAAAATATCAGAAACATGAATAAATTTAAAACTTTATGAAAATACTATTTACAGGCGGGGGAACAGGCGGACACTTTTATCCAATAATTGCCGTTGCTCAAGCCATAAATGAAAAAGTTGTAGAAAAAAATATTCTTCCACCAAAAATGTATTTTATGTCTCCAAGCCATTACAACGCTAGAGCACTTTTTGATAATGAAATTGAATTTATTCAAGTCCCTGCAGGAAAAATCCGCCGTTATTTTTCTCTTCTAAATATTAGTGACGCTTTTAAAACTCTTTACGGAATGCTTGTAGCAATCATAAAAATGTATCGATTGTATCCTGATGTCGTTTTTGCAAAAGGTAGTTATACTAGTTTTCCAGCCCTTTTTGCGGCTAAAATCCTCAAGATTCCCGTAATCATTCACGAATCAGACAGCACTCCAGGAAAAGTTAATGCTTGGGCAGCAAAATTTGCTGAGAAGATCGCTATCTCCTATCCACAGGCGGCTGAAGCTTTTCCAAAACAAAAGGCTCAGGGCAGGGTGGCATTTACAGGAAATCCGATTCGAAAAGATATTATTCTTCCACTTTCAAATGGTGCCCGGGAATTTCTTAATCTTGAAGAAAAAACTCCAACCATTTTTATCCTTGGAGGTTCACAAGGATCTCAAATTATTAATGACGTAGTCATCGATGCACTAAACGATTTGGTTAAAAATTATCAAATCATTCATCAAACAGGAAAACAGAATCTTGAATCAATGCAACAGATGTCTAAACTTGTTCTAAAAGATAATCCTACAGCATATCGATATCATACATTTGATTATCTAAATGATCTCTCCTTGCGAATGTCTGCTGGCGTTGCTGATATCGTCATTTCACGCGCTGGTTCAACAATTTTTGAAATTGCCGCTTGGGGTTTGCCTTCAATCCTTATTCCTATTTCAAAAAAAATCAGTCACGATCAAGTTCACAACGCTTTTGCCTATGCTCATAGTGGAGCATGTTCAGTTATAGAAGAAGATAACTTTAGTTCACATGTTTTGATTGAAGAGATCGACAGAATTTTAAATAATCAAAACTTAAAAGAAAGGATGCGTCAAGGGGCTCGAGAATTTAGTCGAATTGACGCTGCACCAAAGATTGCAGAAGTGATACTAGAAATTGCCTTGAAACATGAATAGGGGATGTGATAGAATATAGTCTCAATACAATTATTAGTTTAATTTAAAAAAATATGCAACCAGAACAAAGTGGGATAAGAACATGGCAGTGGGTAGTGACAGTGATAGTTATCATTGTTTTGATTTTACTAGGATACTATATGTTCAAAGGAAACGGTGCAGCTCCAGTAATGACTGACACCACTCCAGACGCGATGACAAATACTGCACAAGAAACAAACCATATCGTTGTTACAGATCAATTTCCAGGGAATATCGTATACCTTTCTTCAGTTGAGCTTAGTAATCCAGGTTTCGTAGTCGTAAAGAACGACAAGACTGGCACGCCAGGAGACATTCTTGGTTCGCAGTATTTTAACAAGGGCATAAATCCAGGAAAAGTTACTCTAACCAAGTCTACAACAGAGGGTGCACTTTACTACGCAGTTATTTATGCAGATACTGATGGAAATAAAATATTCGATGCAACAAAGGACATGCCAGTTAAGGACAGTGCGGGAAATGTTATCATGAAGACATTCCGAGCTAGTTTTTCAATCACAGAACCAAAGGGATAATACTTCCTCAGAGTTAAAGCAAAAAAGTACCGTAACCGGTGCTTTTTTGTTATAATGGTTCGCAATGAATAAAAATGCTGTCATTACCAGATTTCCACCAAGCCCTACAGGCTTTCTTCATATTGGTCGCGCACGAACAGCTCTTTTTAATTATCTTTATGCCAAGAAAAACGAAGGAAAAATGATTTTTCGGTTTGAAGATACGGATCTTGTTCGGTCAAAAAAGGAATTTGAAAAAGTAATGGAAGAAAGTCTCGTGTGGCTCGGTATTTCTTGGGACAATAAAGTAATAGAAAGACAAACGGAAAGACTTGAGATCTATAAAAAATATCTTCACAAATTAATTGCCGAAGATAAGGCATACGTTTCTAAAGAAAAAATAGAGGAGGGAGAAAAAGCCGGTCAAGAAAACGAAGTAGTTAGATTTAGAAATGCTAATGCAAAAATTACTTTTACTGACCTCATTTTAGGTGATATCACATTTGATACTACAGAATTAGGTGACTTTATTATTGCCAGAAACATAAACGAGCCACTCTATCACCTAACAGTAGTTATTGATGATTATGAAATGGGAGTTACCCATATTATCCGAGGCGCTGACGGTATTTCTAATACTCCTCGCCAGATCCTACTCCAGCAGGGCATAGGGGCTCAAAAGCCTTTATACGCTCATTTACCGCTTATTTTAGCTCCTGATAAGTCAAAGCTCTCTGGTCGAAAAGGAGCAGCTAGTGTGACAGATCTGAAGAAACTAGGCTATTTGCCAGAAGCTCTCATAAACTATCTAACTCTATTAGGCTGGAACCCTGGAACTGAACAGGAACTATTTAGTATAGAAGAATTAATTCAAACTTTTGATATATCGAAAGTTCAGAAATCCGGAGCAATCTTTAATGTTGAAAAACTCAATTGGTTTAATAAACAATACATTTCAAAAATGTCGTTAGACCAGTTTGCAAAAGCTGCAGGTGATTTTTTGCCTCAAACTATTTCTCCAAAACTTCTTCCACTTATCAAAGAAAAAATAAATTATTTTGGTGAAATCCAGCCCACCCTTGATGGGGAACTGTCTTTCGTGCAACCTCTTCCTTCATATCAAAAAGAGTCATTGAAATGGAAACAGGAGTCAGATCTTGTAAACACAAAAGAATATTTGAAAAAAATTATTGAAACCCTTTCAACACAGACTGATTTTTCAAAAGAATCAGTAAAATCTGCAATCTGGCCGCTTGCAGAAGATAAAGGAAAGGGGAATATCCTTTGGCCAATGCGCTTTGCCCTTTCAGGAAAAGAAAAATCTCCTGATCCTTTTATCATTTCCGAAATTCTCGGCAAAGAAGAGACGTTGCGACGTTTAAACTTTGCTTATGAATTACTTTAAAAATATTTCTACAATTATTTTAATTCTTGCAATATTCTGTGCTCAAATCTCTCGAGCACAGACGGTTGAAGATGTGAAAAGTAAAATTTCTGATAAGCAAGACGCAATTAGCAAACTTCAAGATGAAATCAGTCAGTACCAAAAAGATATTGATGAATTAGGCAAGCAAAAAGATTCTTTGAGTAATACCATCAAATCGCTCGATATTTCAAAAAAGAAATTACAAGCAAATACCAAGATCACTCAAAACAAGATTGATGAAAAAAATCTTGAAATAAAAGAACTTTCACTTCAAATTGGCGATAAAAGTGATAGAATCGATACGAGCAAAAAGGTTATTTCTAAATCCTTTACCAGTATGTATCAGGAAAATTCTACGACAGATATTGAAAGCATCTTAGGTCAAAAGTCTTTTTCTGATATTTGGAAAAATAATGATGAATTGCTTGCTCTTCAGCAGGGAATGCAGATAAAAATAAAAGAGTTGCAAAATCTTAAAGTGAACCTTGAAAGTAATAAAAAGCTTACAGAGAATAAGAAAGTTGAACTAGTGACACTAACAAATGATCTAAGGAATCAAACAAAAATTATTGCTGACACAGTGACAGAAAAAAATTCTATTCTTTCTGAGACAAAAAATACTGAATCAAATTACAATAAAATTCTTGCAACAAAAGTTGCTCAAAAAGAAGCTTTTGAAAGGGAAGTGTCTTCCCTAGAAGATTCACTGAAAATTGCCATTGATCCTAATAGCATTCCAAGTACTGGTTCTGGGGTCCTACAATATCCACTTGATAAAATACGTATCACTCAATACTTCGGTAATACCTCTTTTGCCACTAAAAATCCGCAGATTTATAAAAGCGGAAGTCATCCTGGCGTAGACTTTGCGGCTTCAATTGGAACTCCGATAAAAGCAGCTCTGAGTGGAACTGTCGTTGGTTTTGGAAATATGGACGCAGCAAATGGCGGACGTTGCAGGGCCTATGGTAAATGGGTCATGTTAAAGCATGATAATGGACTCTCAACGCTTTATGCTCATTTATCGCTTATAAATGTCACATCAGGCCAAAGATTATCTACAGGAGAAACTCTCGGGTACAGCGGAAATACTGGCGCTACAACTGGTCCTCATCTTCACTTTGGAGTCTATGCTACTGAAGGAGTTCGAATCACTAAATTAGTCTCAAGTACCTATTGTTCAGGTGTTCTATATCCTTTGGCTGATCCAAAAGCCTATCTTAATCCACTTTCATATCTCTAAAATGCACAGTATAATACATATATGATTAAATGGCTCGTAATTGCAATAATTAGCCTTATAGTGCTAGGTGCTTTGGGCTATAACATTAGAGATACCGTAAATCAGCCCTCGGTTCGTGATAATCTTCAATATGGAAAAGAAGTTACGTTAAATGTTTGGAATAATTTTTTAAAAGGTCCAACTGAATTTCTGTGGGGAATAATTGCAAAATATATTGTTGATCCAATTCTACAAATTCTGCAGCAAAAGGTTCAGAAACTAGGGGAGAAGAAAGTAAGCGCCCGATCAACAGGCGCTTTTTTCTTATCTCAGCAGGGAATTCCATACGTATATAGTGCGTAAAAGATATATTGTGCGACACTGTATCGTATTCTTGATGCCGCTGTTTAAGCGGCTAAAAATCCCTTCCCTCTCTCTGCTTCAATACCCCAATTATAAACATACCAAAATATATAGCAAGTTTATATAAAGCAAACGGCACCCATTTAGGATGCCGTTCAGGTCTGTTAGGAGCATTGTAACATTATTTGGCTTTTTTGTAGAACTTGGCGTTTTCCAAATGAATCATCGCCATGACGATCGACTGCTTGGTGTAATCGAGTCGGGTGATCCTCCCTTTTGTCAGGAGTCCAACAGCACCTTCAGCCGAACCCACTTTTGGATTCTCGGTCAGACCTGCCTTAAAGAAAGCCTGATTGAGATCGAGGCCTTCTGCATGCACAAGCTCCATGACCTTGGGTGGGCATTCAAATGCCGACGAAATGCCAATTGCGTAGTCTTCGCCATCGTAGATAGCGCAAACGCCGCAATCCATCATGCCGGTCTTTGTGCCTGGAACTTCGATGAGCCCACTTTCAAGACCGAAGCCCAGATTGTGTCCTTGGAAAGCTGCCAATGCTCGATTCTTTGCACCCTGGACCGTTTCTCCGATTGATTTAGGCTGTTCTGATACCTGTGATAGAACATTTACCGAGACGACTTCCGCACCAACGAAAAGATCATACAACGGGATCATGTCCTGCACCGCTTTCACCTTCACTGGATTTGTTGAACCGACTGCGATTTTCATAATGATTCTCCTTTGGTTAAATTTTGTACTTTTTTACATTATAGCACGACCTGTCGCACATGATCCTTACGCACATAGTCTTTGTGACGAACATGCCGAATAAGACGCTTATTGTGAGACATAGTGTCTAGAGGAGAAGCTGGGTTAAAAAGCACTTCCCTAGTAAGACTCAGGCAAACTTTTTAAGCTCTGAAATAATTTTCTCGTCTGTAATCTTTTGGAATCTAAAAAATCTCTTACCCTCTTTTTCTACCTCCTCCATAAACATATTCAAAGGTCGATTATAAAAATCTGACTTCCATCTTCTGTATGTAGCGCAACACCAAATACTTCGTAAGCATAGTACTCTACCCCTTTCTTAGGATCATGTTTGTAATGATAGTAAAAACCTTTTTCTGGAATTTGTCTTTGTGTTTTCATGCACCAAGTATAGCATTTGATTTAAAATGCAGGATAGCTATAATGCAGGCAGCATGAAAAACATTCCGGTAGACCTCATACACACCAAGTTGACGAAAGGTGTTTTGAGAAAAGAATTCGTTACCGAGTTTTGTGGATGCCATATCACATCTGGTATGACAGTCCTCGAATTCTTGGATATCCTCGTAATGAAAGGATTACTCGAGGAATCGAGATACATCCTCCGGTACAGAGGAAGTACAAACCCCTCCAACCGGAGGGGCCTTCTTTTTTTCCAAACAAAAAACCGGCAGTGAGCCGGCCTTTTGTTTTTGTTATTTAATTCTTGAGTTATTACTTCATGGCTACTGTCTTCCCCCAACAAGGAGATGAGGCACTCCATGCATCTGATCCATACTTTACATAAAGGTACTTAGCGAAAGCTACATTTCCTTCAAGTGTATAGATATCGATACCCATTTTTTTTGAAGTTTCTAAGTGATACTTTTCATTAATTTGCATCACACCAACGTCGTTTTTATTTGCACGACCTCGGATCACTTGTCCATTTGAATCAAACTGTCGAAATTCTGATTCACATCGAGCAACTTCTACGAGGATAGGTGTGTCTGCAAAATTCTTTTTAAGGTACTTAATAAGTTCAGTTCTGTCAGTAGACGCAATGACTGCTGCTGTATTCCCTGTCGAATGAGATGTTAACGGTTGAACATTAACAGTATTTGCAGGAAGACTACCAGCTCCGTACATTGATGTCATAAGAAATACTACTCCTGTTGTAAGTTCAATCATATAATTTTAAAACGAAGCTATATTGAAAGATTCAACGTAGCCTCGCTATTACCGATAATAGTAGCATCTCAATGATAACTTGTCAATAGTCTTTTTAGCACTAAAAAGCTTGCATTATAGGCCTACTTTGCTATACTGTCTTCCACTATGGCAACCAAAAAATCAGGAGGATCGTCAGCTAATGGCAGAGACTCGAATCCAAAATACCTAGGAGTTAAGGTAAATCACGGTGAATCTGTGACTACTGGCTCTATTATCGTGCGACAAAGAGGTACAGACGTTATCCCAGGAAAGAACATCGGCATGGGTAAGGATCATACTCTATTTGCTCTCAAGGACGGTAAGGTACAGTTTGGAACAAAGAGAAAGACTCATTTCGATAACACATTGAAGAGAAAGAAAATCGTGAACGTTATTTAGTCTTGATATCTAGGTTGAACTCTATAGTTTTCTTTGTTGTCTTTACCTTTATAGTGTGAACTCCTACTTCCTTGATTGGCTTATCGAGGACGATATGGTCTACGTCGATCTGTAATCTTGTTCCTTTTAGAATGGCTGCGATTATTTCTGGCTTATGTACTGCAGCAAAGAGGTGTCCCTTTTCATTCGCCTTTTCTGTCATAACAACTGTCTTTCCAGAAAGTTCAGTGAGATTTTTCAAGAGGAGATCTTCATGGACCTTCTTTTCACCTTCATCACGAGCCTTTTCAAGTTCAACTCGTTTC
>JANXRK010000041.1 GCA_025353045.1 Candidatus Tayloriibacteriota bacterium | reverse complement strand
CGTCGATCAGTCGTCGGGCTTCATCAGCAATCATTCTGGCTTCTTCTTGTTCAGTGTATGAAATAAGTAATTCGATCTTCTCACCTTCGGCGTTTTTGGTGAAAAGATTCTTCTCTGGACGCATGACATTCTTTTTTATGACATTATTTGCCGCCACGAGAATGGTTTGAGTTGATCGATAGTTTTCTTCAAGCGTAATGATCTTTGCTTCAGGATATTCTTTCTCAAAATTAAGCATATTTGCTATATCTGCTCCTCTCCAACTATAAATATTCTGATCAATATCGCCCACCACGCAAATGTTTCTATTCTCCTCTGCTAAAAGGGCGGCAATGTCGTATTGCACCTTATTTGTGTCCTGATACTCGTCTATATGTATGTATTTCCAAACTTTATTATAGTGTTTCTTCACTTCTGGATAGGTTTTCAATAGTCCGGCAGTTTTGAGCAATAAATCATCAAAATCCAGAGACTTTTCTTTATTGAGGGTGGTTTCATATTTTTCCCAGACCTGAGCGACCATACTATGAAAAAAATCCTTCTTTTTGTTTTTATATGCAGCAAGCGTTATCCCATCGCCCTTTTCTCTTGATATGGCATTCAAAATCACACCCGGTTCATGCTGTTTGGTGTCGTACCCCATCTCTTCCAAAGCATCTTTGACAGCCCTTTTTGAATCACCACGATCATAAATCGTAAAGTGACGCGTAATTCCGAGTAGGCCAGCATTTTCTTTTATAATGTGCACTCCTAAGGCATGAAAAGTGCTAACAAAAGGTCTTTCGTTGAAAGAAATAGGTAAGTTCAGTGTTTTGTCTTCTTCGATCAAATGGAAGACTCGTTCTCGCATCTCTTTGGCCGCTTTGTTTGTAAAAGTGATAGCTAAAACTTCTGAAGGTTTGATTCCGTTTTTGATTAAATTGAGAATTCTGTGCGTTATTGTTTTGGTTTTTCCAGCGCCCGCCCCAGCAATTATAAGCAAAGGACCTTCCAAGGTTTCGACGGCATCTTTTTGTCGTAAATTGAGCTCGTTTGTGGACATAAAGAGTAGTTTAACATACATATTTTAGTTATTCACACCCCCATTGACTTTAAATTTTAGCTAGCGTAGGCTAGTTAGGTACCTTAAATATAAAGGTTAAAAAGTGGCTCAACAGAGCCACTTACTGCAAATTCTGAAACGACGGACCCGTTTAAAAAACGACTGAATGCACTTGCCGAACGACTATTTGTATTATGAAATATTTACCTCAATTTAGTCACAAAAAAATATATGATAAGATTGCTCTTTGTATGAAGGGAACTCTTCTTTCCAATCTCTTTATTACTCTTTCCATCTTGTCTCCTCTTTTCCCAAATACTGCCAATGCTGGCTTTTTTTCTTTTATTTCTGATTTTAGTGGACAACCAGTTTCAGCTAAGTCTTTAGACACGACAAGTAGCATAAATTCACAGAACATGATCCTTTTGGAAGCTGCTGTAAACACTGATCCGAACCCTCATAAAAGCGATGAAGTTCCCATTTTAGCTTATGGAAATGCACTCTCTGCTGAAATAGGTCCACAAGGTACAATTTCAGACATTGAAAGCAGAATTCCAAATGAAATTAGTCTTTATACAGTGCGTGATGGTGATAATCTCTCAAAAATCGCTAGCATGTTCGATGTTTCAGTAAATACTATCATATGGGCAAACGATCTAGGATCAAACCCTAGTCTAAAAGAGGGTCGAATACTCGTTATCCTTCCTGTTTCTGGTATTAAGTACACAATAAAAGAAAAAGACACACCTAAGTTGATCGCTATTCGATATAAAGTTAAGATGGATGAATTACTTTCATACAATAACCTAACAACGTCGTCAGTCTTAATTCCTGGAACTACCATCATTATTCCTGATGCTCAACCAATTTTTACTAAAGTTTCAGCTAAACCTGGCAAGAAGACAGGACATGTCAATCCAGCCCATGATACTGATGGACCGTACTATCCTGGCTATTTTGATCGACCAGTCGACGATGGTCGTCTAACTCAAGGACTACATGGTCATAATGCTATAGACCTAGCTGCACCGATAGGTACGGCTATTCACGCTTCTGCAGCTGGAAAAGTTATATCAGTAATGTCTAACGGTGCTTGGAATGGTGGGTATGGAAACTATATTGTTATTGCTCACAATAACGGAACTCATACACTCTATGCTCATACATTAAAAAACTATGTACGTGTTGGTGATTCTGTGACACAAGGAGAATTGATTGCTAAGTTAGGTCTTACTGGAGATACAACAGGCGCTCATGTTCACTTTGAAATTTGGGATGCTATGATGCCTCCAAGTTTCCTCAATCCATAGTAAAATAGTTTTCTAAGTTTTCTAAAAACTCTTTTGTCGGTATTGTAATGCTTCTAAAATGTGATTTTTACTTATATCTTGGACTTTTTCTAAGTCAGCGATAGTTCGCGCGAGCTTTATAATACGATGATACGCTCGAGCTGATAGACCCAGCCTTTCGGTAGAGGTTTTGAGTAAATCACTGACACTTTTTTCGAGTTTGATACATTTTTCAATATCAGAGACGCTCATCTCACTATTATATTTTTTATTTTTGATATTAGACTTCCTAAACCTTTTTTCTTGTACCTTTCGAGATTTCTCTACCCTTTTACGTATGGTGGTGGAGTCTTCATTATTTTTAGAAAAGCCCGAGAGTTTTTCGTATTCTATTTTAGAAACAGAAACCCACATATCAATACGGTCTATGATAGGCCCAGAAATCTTTTTATTATAATTACTGATATCTCTGTCACTACATGTGCAACCTTTTTCTTTGCCATACCCACAAGGGCAAGGATTCATAGAAACAATGACGATGCACTGCGCAGGAAAAGACAGTGTGCCCTTTGCTCGTGAAATAGTGATGGAATGATCTTCGAGTGGCTGACGTAGAGCTTCTATAACTTTTTTATCAAATTCAGGAAATTCATCGAGAAAAAGTACACCACGATGAGCCAAGGTTATTTCTCCGGGTCTTGGAAACGGTCCTCCTCCGACAAGTGAGGGATATGATGCGGTATGATGTGGCGATCGAAAAGGTGGCTCGGTAATAAAAGGTTTTTCTAGGGTTCTGGCTATAGAATGAATGCCAGTTACTTCTAGAACTTCATCATAATGAAGTGGTGGCAATATACTTTGAAAAGCTTTAGCTAGCATGGTTTTTCCTGTTCCTGGAGGTCCATACATGCCGATATTGTGTCCTCCAGCAGCAGCAATTTCTAAAGCTCTTTTGGCTGTATCTTGTCCTTGGATGATATTAAAATTGTTTTCTAACACAACAAAACTTTTTGAGATTTTTGTATGTGGCTGTTTAGAAATCTCTGAACCTTTTCTCTGTGATAGGTGATCGATTATTTCATTTAGAGTATTAATAGGATAGATTCTTATTCCCTTTACCAAAGCAGCCTCGGTGGCGTTTTCTTTTG
>JANXRK010000005.1 GCA_025353045.1 Candidatus Tayloriibacteriota bacterium | reverse complement strand
AAGAATTCCAAGAAAAAATTGAAATCATCAACAACAAATACAGAAAAACACTCCGCTACAGAAGTGCCAATGAGGTATCAAGAGAGTATGGTATATTGAAGTGATTAGCAACCAGAGTTGCATTTCACTCCAGAATTTACACTTAGAGCACTTACAATATCCTAGCATGTATACGTTCATCTGTCAATAGATTGAATTGTTCTCTCCTTTTTTCAATTTTTTCCTTAAAATAATGGCTAACAATCTAGTTATTACAAGTATAATAAAATATATAATAATCGCATTTAAAGCCATAGATATAAGTGATATTGTATAGAAGATAGGCCTATTCTCATATAGGAAAGGTAGATGTTTGTGAGCAAAAACAACAGACTAAGGTATTGTCCAGAGTTGTATTCCAAAGTCAGATGGGAACCAAGAACTACCAGAACCAAATATTCCATAGAAGAAAAGAAATGTAGTCATTTAATGTATTTCTTTTTTATCCATTCTAAAAAAAGCTTACCAGATCTAGTTACATTTGAATTAGGACAGTAGAAAAATAGTAATTCTAATAATATAATTGCGATACCTGATGCAGACTCTTTAATACTGTAATAAGTATTGGGTGCGATATATTAATACTTAAAGATCCTGGAATCCAAATAATTTTGAGTTTTCATATTTTTCTATTCATGAGCAAGTAAATTCCCGAAAGGATCATCACAATTAGAATTATTGGTGAAGCAATTAAAACGAATAGCACAGGATACACTAGAATCATAGCTAAATAGCCAATGGCCTTAGTAAAAATCATTAACAAAGCAACACACATCAATACTATTAAGAAATATGTTGTGCTATCTTAAAAATGGTCTTTGCAATTTTTATAGATTTGTTGTCCATCTTATTTTTATATTAATTTCCCCGCCTCAACCACATGCCTCACCAGCGTGTGCGTATACCCCATCTCGTTGTCATACCAAGCTAAAACTTTTACGAGATTTCCGCCGACGACACGAGTAAAAGCTAAATCTGCAATCGATGCATGTCGATTTCCCTTTATATCTGAAGATACGAGATCTTCTTCTGTCACTGTAAATATTCCTTCCCATCGTTTCTCACCTGCAGCCTTTTTTAAGATCTCATTCACTTCTTCTGCTGTTGTATTTTTCTTTGAAATAAAAGTAATATCGACGATGGACCCAGCAACGACGGGAACGCGGATGGAAATCCCGTCAAAAAGTCCTGAGAGACCTGTCATAACTTTTGTAACTGCAATAGCTGCCCCTGTTGATGAAGGAACAATGTTTTGTGCTGCCGCTCGGCCTTCTCGAGGATCTTTTTTACTCGGTCCATCAACGATTGACTGACTCGCTGTATAAGCATGAACGGTGTTTAAAAGTGCTTTTTCAACTCCCAAAGCTTCATCGAGAATTGCTAGAAGTGGACTTCCTGCGTTTGTTGTACAAGAAGCATTCGAAGAAATCTTGCAAGTTCCCAATTTATCTTCATTCATACCCATTAAAACAGTCTCGCCTTTTATAACTGACATAGAATCATCCTTAATAGGTGCAGTTACAACTACCCTCTTCGCGCCAGCGACGATATGAGCTTGAGCTTTATCAGAAGTAGTGAAAAGTCCTGTAGATTCTACAACAACATCTATAGCAAGATCCTTCCATGGAAGTTTTGTTGGATCTTTTTCACTGACATAAGTCACACCTTCGAGTGTAATATCGCTTTTTCCATATACTGAATCGTATTTCAAAAGATATTCAACATTTTCAATTGAAGTCAAATCATTTACCGCAACAACCTCAAGTTCAGGACTTTCTTTTGACAATTTATAAAATGCTCGACCGATTCTTCCAAAACCATTAATAGCTACTTTTATTTTTTTCATGATTTAAATTATTAAAGTAATGTTATTATAGTACATACACTATGGAAAATCCATCTGACTCAGAACTCATTTTTCAGTATTTAAACGGCACTACCGATGCCTTCGGTGTACTTGTAAATAGATATACACAACTCGTATATCGATTTGTTCTAAAAGTTCTCAATAATAATAATGATGAGGCCCACGATGTCACCCAAGAGACACTTATAAAAGCATGGAAAAATATTAAGAAATTTGATCGAGACAAGAATTTTAAGCCTTGGATTTTTACTATAGCTCAAAGGACAGCTTTGGATTTCCTTCGAAAAAGAAAAAATATTAGTTTTACGGCTTTGGATGATGAAAAAGAGTTTAGTTTTGAGCAAAATATACCTGATACAGAAATATTAGCTGATGAAGCATTTGAAAGAGATGAAAATGTAACATTGATCCAAAATGCATTTGAAAAAATATCGATTGAAAGCAAGATGATTGTTCTTTTGAGAAATGGTGAAGATATGACGTTTGAAGAAATAGCAGAAGTCCTCGACAAGCCAATGAATACCATCAAAAGCAAGTATCGTAGAGCCTTGAGTGTCTTAAAAAAGGAGATTATAAGCCAAAGTGCACCAAAACAAACATAATTAACGTATAAGTATTATGATCAAAGGCTACAACCAGACTTCACCGAGTCTCGAACAAGACATTTTAAAGAAGATAAGAGAGATCCAAAATAGACAAATACTCCTTAGAAAACTTGGATATGGACTTCTGTCCCTCACTTCCCTTGCAGGTATTATCATGTCAGTCATGTACGTCATAAAGGCGATGACAGTCTCTGGCGCATTTGAATATATTTTTCTTGCCTTTTCAGATGCCAGTTCTTTGTCATATTGGAAAGAGTTACTACTCTCAATCGCCGAATCATTCCCTTTCTTCGAATTCTCAGTATCTCTTGCTGTTGTCGGTTTATTCTTCTGGTCAATTCAGAGAATTGGTAGAGTTCAAAATAATTTAATTAAAATATAATGAAAAATTTAGAAAAAATTGTTGAGTCAAAATCTTTTAAAACAGTTATTGTTATCACAGTCGTTATCGCAGTCCTTGCCTTTATTTTTCAAGCTGGAGTCTTTGTTGGCTTCCACAAAGCTTCTTTCCTTTTCAAATCTGGTGACAACTTCTACAGAGTCTATGGCGAAAGAGGTCCTGGATCAATGATGAGTGGAAGAAATGATGAATTCTCAGGTGGTCATGGAGTGATTGGAAAAATAGTAAAAGTAAATCTTCCAACGCTTGTGGTTTTGGGTCCTGACAATATAGAAAAAGTCATTGTCACTGATGCTAGTACCACTGTGAGAGTTGCTCGTGATAGTTCAGACTTGGATAAATTAGTCCTTGATCAGTTTATCACTGTGCTTGGATCACCGAATGATCAAGGTCAGATCGTTGCTAAATTTATTAGAATAATTCCAGCCCCAAATAGATAATGAAAAAAATTAAACATTTTATTAGCGAAAGAAAAAAGGTTAGCCTGATCATACTCGTAGTACTTTTGGGTTTTGGATATATTGTGTATGGAAAAGTATTTTCTAAAGCTGGAGCTACAACTTATGTTGTAACAAATGCAAAAAAGGGTGATATTATTTCCACAATCACAGGAACTGGCCAAATCTCGGCTTCAAGTCAAATAGATATTAAATCAAAAGTATCTGGCGATTTGGTTTTTCTAAATACAAAGGCAAATGGAACTCAAATAACGAAAGGTACTTTGATTGCTCAAGTTGATACAAGTGATGCTATTTTATCACTTGAGAATGCAAAGATTGCATATCAAAAGCTTGTAAAACCGGCAGATATAACTACTCAATTGCAAACCGAAAATGCATTAAGCGATGCTATTTCTTCGAATAATCGTACATATGATGATGCATTAAATACGATTGCAAGCACTTTCTCTGATCTGCCTTCAATTATGACTGGACTTAACGATCTTCTCTATGGTCAAAGTGGATATTTGAGTACTGAAGAAGTAAGAAAAGTTTCTCAGGTGGCTGCTGATTTTCAAAATAAAGCAGGAATTAGTTTTGATAAGGCAAAATCAAATTACGAAAATCTTTTTGTAGAATATAAAAATCTCTCAAGAGTAAGTGCGAGTTCAACTATTAAATCATTCGTTGCGAGTACGTATTTATTGGCAAAAGACGTTTCTGAAGCAGTAAAAGATACACAAAATGCAATTAACTACGTAAGTAAAGCCAAAAATGACGCAAGTGGATCAATTCAAGCTTCGAGTGTTGCTTCTTGGACAAGCACTATTAACTCAGACCTTATTAGTCTTGCTTCAGCAAAAAATACGATTATTAGTTCAGGTCAAGCTATAGCCCAAAAAAATGCAGATCTTACAAAGCTCGAGGTTGGCGCTGATGAGCTTGATATTGCTTCTCAGAAATTGAGTTTGCAACAAGCTCAAAATAACTATGAAAACTACTTTATCCACGCACCCTTTGATGGAGTTCTTGCCAGACTGTCTGTGAAGTCGACAGATTCTGTTAGTATTGGAACCGTTATTGGAACCCTTGTTTCTTCACAAAAGATTTCTACAATCACCCTAAACGAAGTTGATGTCGCAAAAGTTCATGTTGGTCAAAAAGCTAAATTAACTTTTGATGCAATTGATGGCCTTAGTATTGATGGAACGGTTATAACGGTTGATCTTGTTGGAACCGTAACTCAAGGAGTTGTAAATTACAATGTCGAAATTGCTCTTGATACACAAGA
>JANXRK010000003.1 GCA_025353045.1 Candidatus Tayloriibacteriota bacterium | reverse complement strand
CTTCGCTTCGTTGAATGGACTCTTACCTGCTTTTAGATTTGAAAGGATAAGGGCGACCTCTTGACTGTCGGGATTTGTCTTTGAGAGATTTTCAAATTGGATAATTGCATCAGCCATCATATTTAAGCGAGCGTATGAGAGTCCAAGAAAATATTGGGCATTAGCGTATTGCTTATCAAGTTTCAATGCTTGATTTAGAGCATCAACAGCACTTTGATAATTTTTATCACTATAATAAAGAAGACCTAGTTGGAAAAAGACCAGAGGATTTGTAGGATTGATTTGAGAAACTACTTGGACAGAAGTGATAGCGTCTTTTATTTGACCTTGAGCTACCTGAATTTGTGAAAGTAGGAATATAGCTTCAATGTAATTTGATTTTAACTGTAAAGCAAGGCCGATGTCTTTTTTAGCCTCATCAATTTTATTTTGAGATGCATCAATCCGTGCAACACTCAAATAGAGTGATGGGTTATAAGGATTGTAATTCAATGCGCCGGCATATGCATTTCGAACATTTTCATATGCATTTGGAATTTGCAAAGAAAGAGCTAGTTCAGATATACGAGCTTCAGCTATGTAATTATAATAATTTGTTTTATCAATTTTAATTGCCTCTTGAGTGAATTTCACAGCTTGATCAACAAGGCCAGCTATTATTTTTACTTTTTCTGGATCTGGATTCCCACCCGTCTTCTGAACTTGAGCTTGAATTTCTTGAGATAATGCATTTATTTTAAGTATATTTATTTCTGAAAGTGCTTGATAATAAGTATCATTTTTATCTAAAGCTAAAGCCTTTTTGAAATTATTTTCTGCAGAGACTATATTTTGATTATTTGAAATATTGAGTAAATTGATGCCGGATTGGAAATATCCGAGTGCAAGCTCTTTCTTTATAAAGACAGCAGTCCATCCTATAGAAACGACGATCAGTACTATCAATATAAGTGGAATAAACTTTGTAAACGAGGCCCTTCCATTTTGCCCGATTGTTGTGAGTGGAACAATTCCTTCATAAACAAGAGTTGAAAGGAATAGTCCGCTTAGTATAAATGTCATAAGCAAAATCGCATGAGAAGGTACATATACAAGTGTAGATATCCATAAAAATAGTGAAGGGAAAAAAGTTGATGATATAAAGAATCTCGAAAGTGTATCGCTTTTTGATTCAAGTGCTTTGAATCCAGTATAAACAAAAGAAATAATCAATAATAACCATAAAATCATGCCGACAAGACCCTGTGTAACCACAAATGTTGGTATAAGACCAAATCCACTTACAAACTCTGTACTCCAAAATACTGTAGAATTTATAGGTACAGGTTTGAATTTTAAATATTGATTCATGAATTTGTTTGGACCAGCCCCAAAGAGAGGTGATTCTTTTATCGTGTCCGATGATACATCCAAAGTGAATTGCCAAGGCAGAGAAACTTCGTTTGAATTAATATTTAGCTTGTTTAGAGACGGCTGAATAATTGCGCTCCCCTTAGTCAGTCCCAAAACAACAACGAGAACAATAATACAAGTTACGATTGGAATTTTTTTAAAAAAACCACTCACGCCTTTTTCATTTAATGGAGAAAACCTATATTCAGTTATAGAGATCAAAATCAATACAATCAAGGTAATAGTCCAAACAACATTTGAATTTACTATGAGGATTAGACCAGCTGAAACTATTGCTAATATGATGAGTAATACCTTAAAAGTTTTTCTGATATTGATGAACCGTAAAGCAATGTACGACAAAATACCGGCTACTCCAGATAATAGTCCTAGATCAGTCCATTTACCAAGTACAGTAGCAGCAGCATTTTGAAATATTCCCAGACCCAAAAAACCCGATCCGAAAACTAATCTAGATACATGAAAAATAGCAATGATCAAAAAAGAAATAAAAAAAGCCCCAAAGATATACACTACTCGATCCCTATCTTTATGAGTCAAATACACCGTCAAAAGTGAACCTAGGAATAAAACAATCAGAAAACTAGATGTTCCTATTTCAAATCCCTGCCCAAAAAAGGATTTCACAACACTCGCACTCTCAAGTGTAGAAATAATGAGAGAAATGATTATTCCACATGAAATAGTAAATAATTGATGCTTGGGAAAAGAAAGACTTTTATCTTTAAAACAAGAAATGATATACAAAATAGTAGCGGCCAATATTCCTAATGTTATAACAATAGTTTTTGCAACATAGAGAAATGTAAAGGTAGATGAAATAAGAGCAAGGGGAGTAAGGATAATGATTATTAATAGCACGATAAAGGAAACTTTTTCAAATTTATTAGTCATACCTGATTATTATAACAAACAAAAAACCCCCTGTTAAGAGGATCTTTTGATGTAACATATCGATAAGCCGAGTTCTGTACTCACCACACATTTATGATGAGCGACAATCATTTATCTGGGATGTACTTTACAGTACACCTCGAGCGGCACTCTGAAAAATATTTCTACTTTCCAGCACGGCCTTGCAGTCAGGTAAGTATTTTGCCGTTTCACTCCCACTAAAAGGATTCGTCACTGTTCTCAACTCGCGCCTCACGGCGGACGGGCGTTACCCGCTACCTTTTAAAAAAGCTTTTGACTTCTTTAACAGCTCGGACTTTCCTCTATAGGACTTACGTTCTATAGCGATTGTCTGATATGTTTACGTACTATACCACAGGTTTACTTAAATTTCAATGTTTTTATTCCCAGCTGGAATTGCCTCTTTTGCAACTCCCTTTTATTTCTTAGCATGAGCGTGTGAATCTACTTCATAACTTGTATTCTGTGCTTCAAAGAAATTTACTAATTCATAAACATCAGTAGCTGTACTCATCCATTTTGCAGGATTTGTAACATTATAGTATTTCGGAAAACCAAGTTCTTCTAAACGTCGATCCGCTACATATTTTACATATTGGTTAACATAATCGGCATTCAAGCCAAGGATTCCGTTTGGAAAAAGATCTTGATTATAATCAACTTCTTTATTAACTCCTTCAATCACAATATTGCGTATCTCATCAGCAAATTCTGCAGACAGAAGGTCCTGATTTTCTTCGAGAATATTGTGAATAAGGTTGATTCCAAACTGGAGGTGGAGACTCTCATCTCTTAGAACCCAATTAATCATTGATCCGAAGTTTCTAAGCTGCTTTCTTTGTCTAAAAGAAAGCACGACCATGAAGCCGGAGTAAAACCAAATACCTTCCATAACAATGTTCGTAGCAACAAGGTTTCGGATAAAGTCTTTTTTTCCTTCTATTGTCTCAATATCAAGAGAAGTCTCTGTCATTCTCTTCATATAGTTATTTATATAGTTTTCTTTAGCCTTCATTGAAGGAACATTGAGATGGTGGTTGAAGACCTTTTCTCGATCAAATGGAAAAGTCTCAAGAACATATTCAAAAGCGATGCAATGATTAGCCTCTTCCCACATCTGTTTAGCCAAATACAAGTGACATTCTGGAGATTTTAGATATGGATATATTCCAAGAGCAATTGAACGGTTGACGATAAGTTCAGCTGGATTAAAGAATGACATTAGGAACTCGACTGCATGACGTTCGTCTTCGGTCATCTTTGCCCAATCATCCAAATCTTCTTTTAATGTTATCTCATGAGGGAACCACGTATTACGAACAGCTTGATTGTATAGATCATAAGCCCATTTATATTTAATTGGGTGTAAACTTGTATCTTCTGGTGCAGCTTTTCCAATTAACATATATTTTGTATTAAATTAATTCTGGTAAATTCTGAATTACTGACATGCTTCGCACTGAGCTAGTTCTGCTGGATCAACAGGACAAACTTTTGGTTTTTGTTTTTTTGTCACATTCATATTTGGATTTTGACTTAACTTTTCCATGATTTCTTCTTTACTGAGAGATGGGGCTTGAGCGGTGACGGGGGTGGGTGCAGGCGCGAGTTTAGCTGATACAACAGGCGCAGGCACCATAGTAGCCATAAGAGGCATGCTTGGTTGAATTGTTGCGGCCTCTCTCACTTCTTCCCTTACCTCTTGTCTCTCATATACAGGAGTGGAAACCTTTACTGGCTCAACTTTTGGGATAATCAGAGGGCTTTCTATTGGCTTTGCCATTTCTATAACACCGTCGCCTATTTTCCGTTCCGTAGCAAACATACTGAATCCTTTCTTACCAATCTTTTCAGCTTTATTTACTTTTGTTGTACTTTGTTCAGCAGTATGACGTGGCTTCATGTGGAGATAATAAGTAGACTTGAGACCTTTTTTCCAAGCAGTTGTATAAATATCCATAGTCTCATCGATATCTCGTGTTTCCAAATACATATTTCGTGAAAGAGCCTGGTCAACCCATTTCTGTGCTCGTGCAGCAACTTCTATATATGCATATGGTGAAGTTGTAAATGAAGTTTTATAAATATCCTTAATGTATTGAGGAATCTGAGGAATCATAGAAATGTCTCCTTGATTTTCGACGATCGCTTCTCGAACCTTTTCCCAAATTCCCATATTCTTCAAATCTTTTACAAGGTTATGATTGAGATCCATATATTTTCCTGAAATCTTATTTCGAGAGAAAACCTGAGCGAAACGAGCATCGATACCTGGAGTAGTTCCCACTACGAGACCAATGTTTGCATTTGGAGCAACAGCCATGAGAGTTGCATTTCTCATTCCCCTCTTTACTTTTTCTCTCAATATCTGCCAATTTAGACCCTTGTGCTTACTCTGAGCATCAACAGTAACTGGAATTCCTCGTGAATCTCCAACCTTTTTTAAACTATCAATTGGAACCTTACCCTTTGACCATTCTGATCCTACGAAGTTTTTATACGATCCTCTTTCTTGAGCAAGATTTGCACTTTCATCGATAGCCATATAACTTACGAATTCGAAAATTCTATCAGCAAAATCCCACGCATGTTCACTATCATACGACATACCTAACTGTTCAATAGTATCTGCAAATCCCATCACTCCGAGACCCATAGCGCGGTTTTCTCGATCAGACTTTGCTGCTTCTGGAATTGGAAGAACGTTGATGTCGATAAGGTTATCGAGTTGTCGAACTGCAAGTCGAACACTTTCTTCGAGTCGAGCCCAATTTACTTCTTTATTCTTTATATGAGCAGCTAGGTTCAAAGATGCAAGGTTACATACAGCGACATTGTCCTTATCCTGAGGTAGACAGATCTCTGTACAAAGATTCGACATATGGATCGTACCAGTATTGTTATTCAAAGCGCGATTGTTTATCGTATCCTTCCATACCAACCACGGATGAGAAGTTGACTGAAGGGCAACAATAATCTGTCGATATTGCTCCTTTGCTGGAACTTTTTTAAACATAACCATTTCTCCTCTATCAGCCTTTTCAACATAGTATGCATATCGCTTACTGAATGCTTCTCCATAAAGCTCGTTTAAATCTCCAGCTTCAGCAGGATCAAACATATACCAGTCTTGATCAGCCTCGACTCTCTTCATAAATTCATCTGAAAGGAATGCAGCTGTGTTTGCTGTTCGCATTCTCATATAGTCATCTCCTGCATTGTGCTTCCAGTCGAGAAATTCTTGGAAATCGTAGTGCCAGTTTTCCATATAGAAACAGAGAGCTCCCTTTTTCTTTCCACCTCGCATAACTGCTCGAATAGCAGTATCAATAATTTTCGCAAAAGGAGTAGGGCCACTTGAAACTCCACCGAAGTTTGATTTCAAAGGAGAACCGGTCGCTCGGAGCTTTGAAATAGATGCTCCGATACCTCCAGATCCTTTTGAAAGAAGAAGAACGTCTGAAACTGACTTTGCAATATGACCCATATCATCATGAATTTCCAAAAGATAACAGTTTGAAAGAGCTGGTCGAGTAGTTCCTGCACCTAGATTTGTTGATCCTCCAGCGATGTACTGGTGTCGAGACATTTTGTCATAGAACTTCTTAGCATATTCTGTAGGATTCTTTTCATTATATGAAAGACCCATAGCTACTCGCATAAAGAAGTATTGAGGAGTCTCTACTGGCTGCTGTTTATCATTTTTCATGAAATAACGATTGATGATTCCATCAAGTCCTGCATATACGAAGAGATCATCTCTATCAAGAGCTAAATAATTAGCCAATTCTGCTACATTGAACTTAGCGGCCATGTCTTTGTGAAGACGATTTCCTTCAACACCAAACTTTATATAGTCGAGAAAACCATCTCTGTGTCTATTCTGAAGGTCAGCTAGATTTTCTTTATTATAATCTCCAACAACCCTCCGATATACAGTCTTCAGAAGAAGTCGTGTTGCAACTTTATCGTACTGAATGTCTTCTTTAATATTTTGAACTGCAGCATTTATCGTAGCGTAATCAAGTTCATCAGTAGTGATACCGTCATAGAGAGTCAAATAAGTTTCAGTAGCGATTTGAGTCACCATCGCTATCGGATCTACAAGTCCAACACATGCACGTTCAATAGAACGATTCACTCGATCAGCATTGTGGATTTCACGGGTACCATCTGTCTTGGTTATGTATATGCTACTCATAGACTAATAAAAAATTAATTGATAGTGGGAATATTTTACCTTTTTAGAGAGCTAAAAAAAAGGGGATAAGCAATTTTTTTTACAGCAAGAGACACAAATTACAAAATGTAAATACTATTTTTTTACCATGTTCAAAATATTTCCCACCATAAGGTTATTTTCATCACTGAATCCAGCATTTCCTTCAAGGACATACAGGCTTTTTTGTGGTGGGATAAAAATATGCGGATAACTTTCTGGTGCAAGATTTTTTTCAATCGAAATAATCTTCCCTTTTTCATCAAGCCAAAGAATATCAATTGAGAATTTCATATCTTTCATCCAGAAACCATATGTATCGGAAGTATCAAAAATAAAAAGCATTGCCGTGTCTTTTGGTAGAGAATCTTTTGCACTGAGACCCTGAACTCTGAGAGCGTCTGTGTCAGCGATAAGTAAATTAATATTTTTATTATTAACTTCTAAAGAATATCCAGATGTTTGTGGAGAATTTTTTGGAATAAAAATAATTCCAATTAAAACGACGAAAACGAGAATAATTCCAATAATTTTATACATATTTTAAGCGTCCAATAGCTCTTCAATGCTCTTATCAGTAAATCCTCCAGCCTGAAGGCTCCAAAGATGAGCGTACATTCCACCTTTTTTAACCAATTCCTCATGATTTCCCTCTTCAATCACACCTTGTCTACCTAAAACAATAATTCTATCTACTTTACGGATAGTTGAGAGACGGTGAGCAATGATAATAGTAGTTTTACCTTTCATAAGAGTATGCAAAGCATCTTGAATCATGGCTTCTGAATGAGAATCAAGACTCGATGTCGCTTCGTCAAGCACAAGAATAGGCGCATTTTTCAAAAGTGCTCGAGCAATTGCTACCCGTTGGCGTTCCCCACCAGAAAGTTTAATACCTCTTTCACCGACGAATGTTTCGTATTTCTGAGGAAAATCCTGAATAAATGTGTCGCAGTGGGCAAGACGTGCAGCTTCAAATACTTCTTCATCAGACGCATCTCTCCGGCCGTAACGAATATTGTCCATGAGTGTTCTATGGAAAAGAGCTGTGTCTTGCGGTACTAAGCTGATAGCATTTCTCAAACTTTGTTGTGTAACTTTTTTAATATCTTGATTATCGATAGCGATTTCACCTCCTTGAATATCAACGAGTCGCAACAAAAGCTTAACTAAAGTTGATTTACCTGCACCTGAAGAACCAATGATCGCCACTTTCTCACCGGGATTTATTGTGAGATTTAAACCACTGAAAACCGCTTTATTATTTCCAAAAGCAAAATTTATACCATTAAAATGTATTGCGCCTTTATGAACTTTTAAAACTTGTGCACCAGAAATATCTTTGATCTCGTGTTCAGTATGAATGATCTCAACCATCTCTCGAACATCAGACATAGCTTCATAAACATCACGAATAACGCGACCGAAGCTCCATAGTGTATCTCCAATAGTTCTGACATAGGCCTGCATCAAAACAAATGTACCAAGAGTGATTAGTCCTTCTTGCCAATATCGAATTCCAAAATAAAATACGAGTAATTCAATACAGATTCCAATACATGACTGAATAGT
The DNA here is from genome assembly GCA_025353045.1 of Candidatus Tayloriibacteriota bacterium. Classification (GTDB taxonomy): domain Bacteria; phylum Patescibacteriota; class Minisyncoccia; order Phycocordibacterales; family PALSA-1337; genus CAIOGI01. The sequence continues at coordinate 9,033 of JANXRK010000003.1, read as the reverse complement.
CCTGATCCATTCGCCAATGTTCCAGCGCTTCCATAAAATCTCGTACCATGAATCACTCACTTCATTAACTTTTTTTAGCTCTTCGATTTCACCAGCGAATAATTGAGTAGAACTATGATTAGAGATTGAATCGGCAATGACTCCAACCATTTTAGAATCTCTTGAAGCTGCAATAACATCATACTTTAATTTATATTTTGCAGATAAATATGCAAAACTCATATACACAACAATCCATATAAGAATAAAACCAGCAAAAATTGGATAGACGAAATACAGAACAATTAAAGCTCCTAAAACTTTAATAATAAGAGGGATTATGTCATCAAATAGATTGTTAGCAAGACGTCCAAAAGTTTTATGATAACGAGAGACTCTCTGTACGAGTGAACCAGAAAAATTATTTGAGAAAAATGTATAGGAATGATCGACCAGATAACCAAAAGCTCTATCTACTAATTTTCTACCTATTCTTACATAATAGGAATTTATACAAAAGTTTTCTAATCTAAAACCCAAACTTCCTATAATATTTATAGCACAAATTATAAAAACAATTTCAATAAGCGAATGAGCTAATTCGGCACTTGGTAACCCAATACTTATTGTATCAAAGAACTTTTTATAAAATATCGGTCCAATAACACTGAAAGATAAGACTCCTGTAATATCTCCAAGTAAAATAAAAATAAATAGAACCCAGTGATGCTTGGCTGTCTTCCAATATTCTTTAATTATGTCCCAATTCGTAACCTTCGGATATTTCATAAGAATTTATTATCCCCCCTTATTTCCCTTTCTTCAAGTGTAATGGATGCAAATGCGCAGCAATTCCCACAGCAAGCGCAATGATTACTAAATTCTTTATAATATACTGTCCTTCGAGAGTTGGTGTTAAAAATCCCTGCCATGTCATTGTCCTAAGAAAAATAAGAGGGAGTATAGTCATAACCATATGTGGCATGAGGAGGGCGATAGAAAATCTCTCGAGGCGTGGAATAAGGAATGAGATTCCAATAATCATTTCGTATATTGAAAAAAGGACAATAAACACATTCCAAGACATAAATGGCAAAGTTGCATGCATTAAATCTTGAACCATTGGATTGGCAGGACTTGTACCGATGATTTTTAAAATTCCAAACCAAAAGAAGACAATAAAAAGCGCAACTCGTCCCAAAGGCATACTCAACTTACGCAATGTGTGAATGATTTCAAAATCTATCTTCTCTAAGAATTTTCTCATACGTATGATATTATAACACACATGAAACTAGCTTTTGTGGGACCACCGGCAGTAGGAAAAGACGCTGTGGCTAATTATATTGAGCAAAAATTTGCATTAACTCACATTTCAAGTGGCGATCTTATTAGAAATTACGTTACAGAAAATAAGTTAGGAGATTTGGATAGAAAAAATCTACAAACTGTAGGAAATAAGCTTCGAGCAGAACGAGGTGGGGATGTTTTAGTAAAGATAGCCACAGAAAAAGTAAAAGACAATCTTATCATCAGTGGACTTCGAGCCATTGATGAAGTAGATACGTTTAAAAAGAATGGTGGAACAATTATTGCTATCACTGCCCCATTACAGAGAAGGTACGAACTCGGAAAAATCCGTGGGCGAATCGGAGATAATGTCTCATTTGAAGATTTCAAGAAAATTGAAGATGAAGAACGTGCAAATACTGATAGGAATGGTCAAAATGTAGATCAGGTACTGGCAATGGCGGATTTGGAAATTGTAAACGATGGGACTCTCGAAGATTTATTTAAAAAGTGTGATGAGGTTGTAAGAGGTTTGGAAAAATAGATAAAGCCAAGCGCCGACCGGAACAAGTCCGGTACGGCGCGGTGGTGATGGAAGCGTCACAGAGACGCTATTGAATGCCGAGCAGTTCTTCTGCCCAGGCTATCGATAATCAATGACCGACTTCAAGAATGAGAATTACCTCTTCTCGATTTCCTTGCCTAAAGGCTTGGAAGGCGAGACGGGTGATGCGAAAACCCAACGACGGATGGAAACAGGAACCGACGTCCCCGAAACGCTGAGCGTAGAGGTCGTCCGCCACTTCAGCGGAGGTCTTAGCAAGGGTGTGTTCACTCATTGGGGAAAAAATTGTGAGAGGTGCAACTGGTCCAGCAAGATTTATACCATACTAAACGATTGTCGACAAATCCTAGTACCCTCCGCCTCCACCGCCTCCTCCTGAACTTCCTCCACCAAAACCACCGAAGCCACCACCCCCAAATCCTCCACCTCGTCCTCCGCCGCCAATCCACCATGGAGGTTTTAAACCTTGTGATATTCGCGAGTTATAGGCTTTCGAAACAATAAAATCAAAAAGTAATCCAACGACGACAAGGACTGGGATAATGATTATGCCTATAAAATTGAATCCATAAACAGATCCGATTACTATTCCAACAACACCTCCGAGCACTCCTCCGAACCACCACGACTTTGATCGACCAAGAATACTAGCAAGCCATAGGGGAATTAAAATTATAAAAAATATCCAATTTCCAATACTACCACCATAATCTGACGGGCTATCCTGCGGTATCACATCTGTTTGACCTTGAAATGTTCCAATAATCATTCCAACGGCATCTTTGTATCCTTGACCATAATTTCCCACTTTAAATGCTGGACTCAAAACATTTCGATAAATTAAAGATGCTTGAGCATCAGTAATATACGGTTCAAGTCCATAACCAACTTCGATCCGGATTTTTCTCTCATTCGGTGCCTGGAGAATAAGCAGTCCATTGTCCTTTCCCTTTTGCCCAATTCCCCATTCTTCAAAAAGTTTTACGGCATACGTCTGCTCAGTTTCTCCATCAAGACTATTAACAGTAGCTATAACAATTTGATTTCCTGTCTCTTTATTGAAATTCGAAAGTGTAGTCTCAAGATCAGCTTTGTCTTGCGCAGAAAGTACTCCCGCAAAATCATTCACAAAACCCTGGGGTTTCCCAGGGCTTTTGTAGGCAAAAGCAATTGAGGTGCTTAGTGCGAATATAATTGTTGCGAAGAGTGCAACTTTTTTCATAAATTAAACGAAAAATTAAAAGTGTACTTCTGGAGCCTTTTCTGCACCTGCTGCAGCTGCAAAACCTTGTCGTTCCTTAAATCCAAACATTGAAGCAACGATAGAACTTGGGAATCGCATTACTTTGAGATTGTAGGCCATTATGGTTTCATTGAATCTCATTCTCTCTACACTGATTCGGTTTTCTGTTCCTTCAAGCTGTGACATCAGTGTTTGAACCGTGTCAGATGATTTCAATTGAGGATAATTCTCTGTGATAACAAGAAGTCGCCCCAAAGCACTTTCTACTTGTCCTGTGGCTGCAGCTTTTGCTTCTGCTGTCGTTGCGCCAGCATACTTTGTTCGAGCATCGGCGATAGCAGTAAATACCGCAGTTTCTTGCTTCATGATTCCCTTTACAGACTCCACAAGGTTTGGAATCAAATCCAATCGTCGTTGATAATCAACTTCAACCTGCTTCCATTGAGTATCTGCAGATAGATTGAGCCCTACAAGACTATTGTATGTTGTGAGTCCATACAATAGAACCACTGCGACTATTACAACAATACCGATTATTATTTTTTTACTCATTATTTTTTAGATTAACTTATTTCTTCTTAGGAGCTGCTGTTGTTTCGTCCTGTCCTGCTGGACCAGTAACGATTTTGAAAGACTTCACCATATCCTTGAACTGTGAATCTGCTGCATCTACAAGCTTTATGTTATTTGCTGATGCTATCTGTGCATCTGCTCCTGTTAGACCCTTACTTGAAGGTGTTGTGTAAGTTGATGAGAATGTGAAGAAGTAACAAACAGAATCTTTCTGAAGTGAATATAGTCTGTTAAAGAAATGTCGATTCTGAACAGTGTTTGCAATAGAGATCATGTTGAAAGTCATACTATCAAGAACCAATGTATCTCTTTCCTTAGCTGAAGTTACAGGTGGGAAGGCACATTTAGCTGAAACAACTTCGAGCTTTGCTTCCAAACTACCAATTGTATTTTTTGTCTTAGAATCAACAGGGATAATAAAGTTTACATTTGTTGGAGCATCTGCCTTTTGCCATGCTGTAGGATATTTGATAGAGAACCCAAGCTCGTCATTTCGATACTCAGAAAGCTTTGTAGAAACTACTACTGTCTGACTTGTTGGTACTGAAACAGTTGTACTAGCAGTATCGCCTCCTAGTGTAGAAGGAGTGCTTGAACTATTAAATCTCCAAACCACCGCGCCGATAATGATAATAACTACTATTAAAGCGATTAATTTTTTCATATTTTGACAGTATAACAGATATTACTAGTTCATGCTAATTTGATTACTGTTGATAATTTAAATCTCTTGCACACTAATTTAGAGTATGCTATAGTTATCGGCAATGAAGACAATCGTCTCTATACTACCGTACATACAGATTGTACTTGCTGTAATACTTGTTGCAGCAATCCTTCTTCAAAAAACTGGAGCCCAGATCGGTGGTGCTTTTGGTGGTAGTGACAATTTCAGTTCTGCCTTCCATACTAGACGAGGTTTTGAAAAGCAACTCTTCATTCTTACGATCATAGTAGCAATACTCTTTGCACTATCAGCACTTTTGAGTTTAGTTTAAATACCCTAATTTGATTTGAATATGAAAGAATTTCGCTTGAAAGGGAGTGAGAAACTCCTTAAAACAATTTATTCTTTTTCTGCCACAGAAAAAGTCGTTTTCGGTTTACTGACTTTTATAGCTTTGATCAGTGCATTAAGTTTGGCTTGGAAAGTAAATAAACTTTTCCTTGTAGCCATTCCTTCTTATGGCGGATCTTTTTCAGAGGGAATGGTGGGCTTACCTCGATCAATCAATCCAGTTCTTGCTTTTACTGATGTTGATAAAGACCTTTCAACACTCATCTATTCTGGACTTATGCGATATGAGAAAGGTGAATTGGTAAAGGATTTGGCTGATAGTTATACCGTGTCTGATGATGGTTTGATTTATGATTTTAAAATCGGAAATGATGTTCGATTTCATGATGGGACACAGTTAACAACTGATGACATCGAATTTACAATACAAAAGATCCAAGATGGCGATATAAAAAGCCCAAAGCGAGTTGATTGGGCAAGTGTAAGTATAAAAAAGGTAAGTGCAACGGAAATTCAATTTTTTTTAAAACAACCATACGCTCCCTTTTTAGCAAATACTACCGTTGGTATTATTCCTAAAAATCTTTGGAAAAATCTCAGTGCTGAGCAGTTTATTTTTAGTCAAAAGAATCTCGAAGCGATAGGTTCTGGACCCTATAAAATAGGCAGTATAGAAAAAGACAAGGCGGGAAGTCCTATTTCCTACACACTTAACTCTTTTAATAAGTACAATCATGGTAAGCCGAATATTTCGACTATCAAGATATATTTCTATGCAAATGAAGAGGATATTTTAAATGGCTACAGAGCCGGAATTATCGAAAATTTTGCTGGTATCTCACCTACACAAGCCACCACATTGGCCTCAACATCAGACATTACCATTATTCACAATCCTCTCCCGAGAATTTTTGGTATCTTTTTAAATCAGAACAATTCCCCTGTTCTTGCAAACAAAGAGATCCGACAAGCTCTCAATATGGCTGTAGATAAAGACAAAATAGTTAAAGAAGTTTTGAAAAACTATGGAGTAAGTATCAATAGCCCACTTCCAATTGACACCTTTGCAACTGGAACTATTCCTTTTAAAGTAAATAAGCAAGGCGCTAAAGATCTTTTGACAAAAGCAGGTTGGACTATCAATTCATTTGGTATTTTGGAAAAGAAAATTGGAAGTACAAAGCAAACACTCGATTTCTCTATCGTTACTGCTGATTCTGAGGATCTCAAGAAAGCAGCGGATCTTGTAAAGAAAGACTGGGAGGATCTTGGGGCTAAAGTGACGGTAAAAGTTTTTGAATTTGGCGATCTTTCACAAAATATTATTAAAACAAGAAAATACGATGCCCTTCTCTTTGGAGAAATCATAAGTAAGGACTTGGATCTCTACGCCTTCTGGCATTCATCACAAAGAAATGCCCCAGGGCTCAATGTAGCAATGTATGTAAACAGCAAAGTTGATAAGTTACTTGAAGACGTTAGAACCACATACAATGACAATCAAAGAAATGCCATCTATCAGTCATTTGAAAAAATAGTGAAAGACGAAGTACCTGCAATCTTCCTTTATTCACCAGACTATATATACACAATGTCGAATAAAATCCACGGCTACGATTCACAATCAATCAATAACCATTCAGACAGATATTATGGAATAGAGAAATGGTATATCACCACCGACGACGTTTGGAAAATATTCATCAATAATTAAAAATAATAAAATAATTAACAAAATAAAATGGAAAACACAAATATAAAATCAGCAACACCGATAGAAGCGACAACAGCCACACCAACCAGACCATCATTCCCCACAGGGACAAATGCTAGAAAAACAGTTTCTAGATCTCATGGTATGAGACCATCTCGTCCACCAGACGCAACCCAAACACATAAAAAGGTTGAGGATACTGTTCCTCCCTTGGCCCCAAATTCTATTCGAATCATCCCACTTGGAGGAGTAGAAGAAATTGGGAAGAATATGACCATGATCGAATATGGCAATGATATTGTAATCATCGATATCGGTCTTCAATTCAAAGAAGAAAGTACTCCTGGAATTGACTATATTCTTCCAAATACCAAGTACCTTGAAGAAAGAAAGGATCGTATTCGTGCTGTCATTGTTACGCACGGGCACTTGGATCATATCGGGGGTATTCCCTACGTTATGCCTCGTATCGGAAATCCGCCACTTTATACCCGAATGCTTACTTCAGTCATGATTAAAAAGCGACAAGAGGAATTTACTCATGTTCCACCACTTGATATTAAAGTTGTAGAAAAGGACGAGACTATTACTCTTGGTGCACTTAAGATCAAATTTTTTGCTGTAACTCACACTATTCCAGATGCAATGGGAGTTGTAGTCCAAACACCTCATGGTTCTCTAGTCCACACGGGAGACCTTAAGCTCGACCATGTTGATGGCATTCCAACTGCGGAAGAGGTTGCAGAATATGATAGAGTTTTCAAAAACGAAAAAGTTCTTCTACTCATGGCTGATTCTACAAACGTAGAAAATCCTGGTTTCTCTTTGCCTGAAAAGACAGTCCACAAAAATCTCGAAGAGATCATTAAAAATACAAAAGGTCGTTTGATCATTGCTACATTTGCTTCCCTTTTGGAAAGAATGTTGAAAATCATCGATTTCGCAGAAAAATATGGAAAGAAAGTGGTCGTTGAAGGACGAAGTATGAAAGGAAATATCGAGATTTGTATGCAACTCGGTCTTTTGAAACCTAAAAAAGATACTTTGATCACTGTTGAGCAGATCGAAAACTATTCTCCCGACAAAATAGTTATTCTTGCAACTGGTGCCCAAGGAGATGAATTCGCTGCTATGATGCGAATGGCCAACAAGACTCATAAATATATAAAGATCAATAAAAGAGATACTATACTTCTTTCTTCTTCTGTTATCCCAGGAAATGAAAAGTCTGTGCAAAAACTTAAAGACAATCTTTCTCGACAAGGTGCAAATATTATCCACTATCGTATTGCTGATGTTCATTCTTCAGGGCATGCCAACCACGATGAGACAGCTTGGATTCATAAAAAAATAAATCCTCGATTCTTCATGCCTGTTCACGGATATCACTATATGCTTCGTGTGCATGGTGAGATCGCGCATGACACAAATGGCTTGACTGAAGATCAGATCATTATTCCTGATAATGGGTCTATCGTTGAAATCCAGGATTCTGGTGAAAAAATAGTTAAATTAAAAGAAAAGGCACCATCAGGAATCGTGATGGTGGATGGATTTTCTGTTGGCGATATTCAAGATGTCGTTATTCGAGATAGACAAATGCTTGCGCAGGATGGAATCTTCATCGTTTTTGCAATTATTGATTCACGAACAGGAAAATTGAAGAAGTCACCTGATATCATTTCTCGAGGTTTCGTCTACCTCCGAGAATCTCAAGAACTCCTTCATCACACTCGAATCATCATTAAGAATACTATTGAAGATTCAACAAAAGGTATGAATCCTTTGAATGTAGATTTCATCAAAACAAACATTAGTGACAATGTAAGCAAGTTCCTATTACAAAAAACTGCAAAGCGCCCTATTGTTATACCTGTACTTTTGACGATATAATATAGGGAAATGAAGCATCATGTGACAATCCAAAGAACGAGTGCTCTTTATAGCATCAGTATTATTGCTTTCTTTTCTGCCCTTCATCTCAGCATTACGAATTATTTCAATTCAAGCTTTCTGGCAACTTTCGCAAACGAAAGTACTATTAGTTTGATCTATCTTATTATTTCCCTTGTGACGATCTTGGGACTTTTGGGAATGCAAACTATTCTCCAGAAGATTGGAAATTATCGAGCGTCAATTGCTCTTATTTTGATTCAAATACTTGTCTTTTACGGATTGATCACGTACGACGATCCGAACACTACGATCATACTCTTTATATTAGGTATGAGTATTATCAGTCTTATCGGTTTTACCATTGATATTTTTCTACAAAAGAGTACTGATATCGGTCATACAGGAACTGTCCGTGGCTCATATATGACTGCCATTAACTTAGCCTGGATCATTGGACCTCTTCTTGGTGGAATGTTTATTTTTGGAGAAAACTATAAAGGGATTTATGTTGCTAGTTTTGGACTTCTTTTTCCTTTGCTGTATCTTGTTTATAAAAACTTTAGTAACTTCAGAGATTCTTATTATGTCAAAATATCTGCACGGCAAACCTGTGTTCGTATTTTAAAAAATAAAGATATCAGTAGAATATTTTTTATCAATATTGTTTTACAAACATTTTACGCTTGGATGACGGTGTACACACCGCTCTATTTACATAATACAATTGGTTTTGATTGGAGTGAGATTGCTATTAT
>JANXRK010000064.1 GCA_025353045.1 Candidatus Tayloriibacteriota bacterium | reverse complement strand
CAGGAAGTCCAAAGCAAAGAATGATTGCAGAGGTTCAACCAAAGGAGGAGATGTATTAAAATTAAAGCTAAATAAACTAAACAAAAGGGCCCAGAAAGGGCTTTTTTGTTGTGTGAGAAAAATTATTCTATTTCAGATACGTAATATCTCTCGGATAAAATAGATTTGCTGTCCATTCCCCGGCAATTTCGAATCGCTTTCGCCAAGATAAGAAATTAAAGAGATATGCCGTTCTCCAAACCCACCACATTATTTTTCCTTTAAATGTCACTCCAAAGAAGTTTCCGACAGCAAACCATTGTCCAATAGAAAGAAGAAGACCTTTTTGTTTAAATTCAAAGTCTTCGAGATTGGTTTCATTTACGAGAGCATAAATATTTTGTGCCACTGTCTTTCCTTGTTGTACTGCGACTTGCGCAAGCATTGGACCAGTTCCTGCTGCATCACCAAGGGCAAAGATTTCGGGATTTGTAAGCGTTTGAAGGGTTTTACTAACATCTATTCTGCCTTTTTGACCAGGAACCACTCCTTTTATTTCTGAAAGAGTAGGAGTAACACCTGCAACCCATACAAGAGTGTGGGCCTTTAGACTTGTTCCATCTTTAAACATAAGCGTATTTGGATCAATCTTAGTTACGATGGTGTTTGTAAGAACATTGATACATTTCTTCTTCAATTGAGCCATAGCAATATCGCGCATAGCTTGAGGGAATTGGGAAATAACATCTGGAGTAGTTGTAATGAGATTTATTTTTATGTCTTCTTTTTTAAATCCAGAATTTTTATAATACATACAAATAGTGTGCTGCATATATTCCAAAAGTTCAGCGGCAAGTTCGACTCCTGTTGGCCCGGCACCAACGATTGCTACAGAAAGTAGGTCTTTGTTTTTAGTACTAACTGCTCTCTCGCACGTTTCTAGAATATGATTTCGGAGAGCAATAGCGTCGCTAAGATTTTTTAGAGTAAAAGCATGTTCTTTTGCCCCTTCTGTACAGAAATAATTCGTCTCAGCACCAGTAGAGATAACTAAATAATCATAGACAAAGGAAGTTGTGCTTGTTTTAACCATTTTGCCTTGAGAGTCAACCTCGATAACAGTATCCTCGACAATATTTACGCACGTACCTCTAAAAACTTCTCGTACAGACTCAATAATACTTTCAGGAGTCAGTCCTCCAGTCGCCACTTCATGTAAAAGGGGAGTGAAAAGGAAAAAGTTAGATTTGTTAATGAGTGTTATGTCGACGTCTTCTTTACTAAAAACCTTCGTAAGGTTTAAAGCAGTATAAATTCCCCCAAAACCTCCTCCAACAATAACTATATTTTTTTTATTCATAACGTAATGCTTCTATTGGATTAAGTCGTGATGCGCGTCGCGCTGGGTAATATCCAAATACTATACCAATAAAAGCTGAAACTCCAAAGGCCAAAAGAATTGAGCTGATAGAGACACTCGTCTGTAATATTCCAAAATATGAAATAGCAAATGAGATAATCCAACCCAAAATTACACCGATAAAGCCACCTATGAAGGTAAGCATAATGGCCTCAACGAGGAATTGAGTATTGATATCTTTTCTTTTAGCCCCAATAGCCTTGCGTAAACCGATTTCTCGAGTTCTTTCCGTAACCGTTGTAAGCATCATATTCATGATTCCAATTCCTCCAACAATCAAAGAAATTCCAGCAACTGCACCAAGAAGAACGGTGAAGGTTCCGGTAACGGAAGAAGCGGCGGCTACAATGTCAGCCTGATTAAAGACAGTAAAATCTGGCAGTGTCGGATCCTTTATTGAATGTCTATCAAGCAAAAAATTTGTAACATCTTGCTGAAGTTGCGTCATAGAATTAGAGTCCTGAGCTTGGATACTAATAGAGGTGACGTATTGATCGCCAACAAAATACCTTTGAGCAGTTGGAAGAGGTATAAAGACAATATCGTCTTGATTAGCAAAACCACTTCCACCTTTGGCTTTTGTTACTCCGATAATTTTAAATTCAATATTTTTAATTCGAATTGTTTGACCGATGACACTTGCGCCTTCACCAAAAAGAGTATCGCGAGTTGTTGGACCTAGAACCGCTACTTTTGAGAGATTTTTGATATTTTGATCAGTAATAAAATTTCCTTCATCAATTTCAACATTTCGAACCGCTGGATACGCTGGTGTACTTCCAAGGACAGATGTACTTGTATTTTTGCCTTTACTTATGATCTGATATCTCCCAGAAAGCTCTGGCGACACAGCTTTTGCAAGGGTGATGTTTTTTGTAATAGCATCTGCATCAGCTTGAGTAAGGCTTCGTGCAGAACCTTGACCAGCGCTAACTTGAGTTCCAATACCTCTTTGCACTCCAGGGCTTACGGTGATCAAATTTGAGCCAATAGATTGGATACTCGACTGAATAGTGGCCTGTGCACCTTGACCTATAGAAACCATAGCAATAACAGAACTAATACCAATAACAATACCAAGCATTGTCAAACCAGAGCGAACCTTATTCGCCGAAAGTGCACCGTATGTTTCTTGAAGTATATCGAGTGTGGTCATTTTATTTTTTCGTATTTATTATTTTTCGCGTATGTTTTTTTGAATCACTTAGGATCAAACCATCTTTGATATGAATGATTCTTTCTGCATGCTCTGCCACATCAATCTCGTGAGTGATAAGGATAATTGTTCGTCCAAATTCCTTGTTTAATCTCTGAAATGTTCCAAGAACAATTTCTCCAGTCTTTGAGTCAAGATTTCCTGTTGGTTCATCGGCTAAAACTATTTTCGGATCATTTACCAAGGCTCGAGCAATAGCTACGCGTTGTATCTGACCTCCAGAAAGTTGATTGGAAAGATGCTTGAAGTGTCCTTCATCAAGTCCAGCTGATAAAAGGGCAGTACGAGCTCTTTTCTCTCTTTCTTCCGGCTTTATTCCTTCATAAACTAAGGGCAAGGTCACATTTCGGAGTACGGATGCGCGAGGTAGAAGATTAAAGGATTGAAAAACGAAACCGATCTTGTCTCGACGTATATCAGCTAGGGCATCATCAGTCATTTTTGACACATCTTTATTATCAAGAAAATATTTTCCACTTGTTGGTGTATCAAGTGCGCCAAGAATATGCATGAGGGTTGATTTACCAGATCCGGAAGGGCCCATGATCGCCACGAACTCGCCTTCTTCTATTTCAAAAGAAATTCCTTTAAGGGCCTGAAAGCTTGTGGCGCCACTTTCATATGTTTTTGTTACGTCTTTAACTTTTATCATAGTATGTTTTTTGGGAAAGTTCTTTAACGTCCAGTTGAACCTGCTCTAAAATTTCCTCCTCCGTTTCCTCCTCCGTTTCCTCCTCCGTTTGCTCCTGTTCTTACGCCACTGGTAGGGAATAATGATCCAGTTGTTGTAGTCTTTGCGGCAGTTGCTGTATTTACTCTTGTTACCACTTGATCGCCTTCATTTATCCCAAAGACGATCTCAGTCAAAGTATCATTTGATGCACCAATGGTAACTCTTTTGAGAGTTGGTGGTGTAGCTGAAGGAGTTCCTAATCCACCTTGAGAGACAGCGATAGAAGGCGTAAATATCTGAACAGAACTGAAGTTTCTTTGAGTCTTCACCGCACTATTTGGCACTACGAGAACATCTGACTTTGTATCAGTAATAATTGTTGCAGAAACACTCATGCCCGACTTGATTC
>JANXRK010000055.1 GCA_025353045.1 Candidatus Tayloriibacteriota bacterium | reverse complement strand
CCTTGTTTGCTTCTGCCATCTTATGAGTATTTTCTCGCTTCTTAACTGCTTCTCCTTCATTCTTTGAAGCTGCAATGATTTCGTCTGCGAGTTTTTCAGCCATTGGCTTACCCTTCTTTGATCGAGCTGCTAAAACGATCCACTTCATAGACAAAGCACGCTGTCGCTCTGGTCGGACTTCTCGTGGAACTTGATAGTTTGCACCTCCCACTCGTCGTGATCGTACTTCCATCGCTGGCATAGTGTTCTTCAAAGCTGTTTCAAAAACTTCAAGAGGAGTTTCTGTCTTTGCTTTTTCCTTAATAACTTCAAAACAATCATAAACTACCTTTCGAGCTGTTGCTTTCTTTCCAGAGTCCATGACGTAGTTCACGAGTTTCGCAACTTTAATACTATCAAATACAGGTTCTGGTTTTAATATATGCTTATTCTTTATTCTTCGTCTCATAGGATTATTTTAAAATTATTAAGCTTTAGCTGCTTTTGGTCTCTTATTTCCGTATTGACTTCGACCCTTTCGTCTCTTTTCTACTCCAGCTGCATCAAGAACTCCTCGTACTACTGTGTATCGTAGACCTACGTCTTTTACACGACCTCCTCGTAGAAGAACCACTGAGTGTTCCTGCAAGTTATGTCCTTCACCTGGAATGTACGCTGTTACCTCAAGACCATTTGAAAGTCGAACTCGGGCAATCTTTCGGATAGCTGAGTTAGGTTTCTTTGGAGTCTTTGTTGTAACCTTAATGCACACACCTCGTTTAAATGGAGATGATAAGAAACTTGGACGATTTTCAATACTATTGAAACTTTTCGTCAAAGCTACAGATTTTGACTTTCGGATGAATCTCTTTCGATTCTTTCGAATTAATTGATTGATTGTTGGCATTCTAAATTATGGTCAAAAGACCTTAGTGCACTTATTAATTACCCAAATGTGACAGAGTTGATTGTTTTCACCGAGTGGTTACTCACCTCTATCGTTTTTGGACGTGCAGACACTTTATCATAACGAAGGAGATATGGCAATTCCCGTAATAATTCTAAACAAATACGGCACAATCGGCTCTACGAATCTCCAAAGGAAGAAGACCAGTATCAAAAAGAAAAATATCGAGTAGCGCTCTAAAGTCTCTCGGACACGAATAGCACTTGGAGGCAAAATTGAGAAAAGTACTTTTGAGCCATCGAGTGGAGGGAGTGGAATTAAATTAAAGACTGCCAAAACAATATTTATCAAAATAATGTATGCAGAGATTTGAATAAATGAACCTGGTAATGAATCCTGGAAATATCGGACAATAGTTCCAAAGACAATAGCGATGATTAGATTTGAAAGTGGTCCAGCCAATGAGATAATGAGTTCTCCCCATCGTTTATTCTTTACATTATATGGATTCCACTGCACTGGCTTTGCCCAACCAAAGGTCAATCCAGCCATTGAAGTTATAATAGGTACGATAAAAGAACCAAATAGATCAAGATGTTTCAAGGGATTTAAGGTCAATCTCCCCTGTAGACGTGGTGTCGGGTCCCCCAAAAGTTCAGCAGCATAGCCATGAGAAAGTTCATGGATGACCACGGACATAATGAGTATTGCTATTTGAAATATAAAAATAAATGCATCCATATACTTGCGTTATATACCTAGTATGATAGCATATTATAACTATGGCTAAAGTTTGTGCAATAACAAAGAGAGGTTCAATGGTCGCAGGCGGATACTCAAACGCTACTCGAGCGACTCAGTTCAACCCTACAGGAATGGTTCGAAAATACCCAAATCTTCAGAAGAAGAAGATCTATGTTCCTGAACTAAAAAAATCTTTCAACCTCACTATCTCAACTCGAGCATTAAAGACTATTCAAAAGCGAGGAGCTTTCGTAACACTGAAGAAGGCGGGGATTATATAAGACTACTGAGACTTATCCCAAGAAAAACCGTCAGATGCCCATCTAGTAGTTTTTTCTTTTGTAGTAAAAGTAAATTTTGATTTTATTTTTTCTAAAAGTTCCGCCGAGACTTTTGTCTCCGAAGCGCTATTGTAAAATTCCGCAAGATTTTCGCGGTTTTTTATTTGGAGAGTTTTGGTAATATCCTTCTGAATTGTCTTCGATAAATTTCCCATTAAATAAATTGTCGTATTTTTATACATAATATCTAAACCAAGCTCAGGTAGGCTCGATTTATTAAATTTAAAATCCTCATACGGAAACAGAATTTCGAACTTCAGATCTCCAATCTCCACCACGTCTTCCCTTTCCACTTTTTCTATACGTATTTTCTTTTTATTTATTTCTTTCATTAATTGACTCAAAACCGTACTGGTCGCCATTAACTTTGGCATGATTATTTCTCCAACTTCATAACGATCAATAATTTCTATAAGTCCTCCGATCTGGGCTGGAGTTGCTGAAGGAATTACGACATAATCAATTTTCTTTCTATAAAATGGAATGACTTTGGTCAATTCTCGAATCGTATCTGAATTCTGTCCGCCTCCTATTAATAAAGTTTTATTATCCGGACTTCGAATAAAAATAGCTCGACCCTTATTGAGGCTGAAAAAATGCACCTCGAACAGCGGTTTTCTCACTTCCCACTTGTAAATATAGAGGGATAAGAATAAAATGAAGATAAGACTTATCAAAATAACTATTTTATATTTCATATGAAAAAATTTACTGAACAAAAATTCGACATCGGTATACTCAAAGGAATCTCAGCGAAAACAATTGAGGAGCATTTGAAGCTCTATACAGGTTATGTAAAGAATCTCAATGAGACACTCGATGGAAAACAGGATATCCGAAGACTCGGTTTTGAATATAACGGTATGAGAAATCATGAAGTATATTTCGCCAGTCTCGCAGGCGGAGCAAAGGAATTGGACACTAAGAGCACTTTAAGATCCCAAATAGACTCTGACTTCGGTGCCTTTGACACTTGGATCGCATCTTTCAAAACTACTGCAATGACTCGAGGAATCGGCTGGGCTATGCTTTATTATGATCGAGTTGAAAAGACTCTCGTAAGTACATGGGTTGAAGAACAACACATAAGCCAATTACAAGACTGTTCTCTAATCCTCGCCCTTGATATGTGGGAACACTCTTATGTCGCTGATTATGCCCCATCTGGTAAAAAGAATTATGTTGAAGACTTTTTCTTGAATTTGAATTGGGAAAATATCGAAGGCAATTTCACCAAAGCTACAAAGTAACTCAAATAAAATCCAACAACTATCCAAAATGAAAATTTTGGTAGTTCTATCGACGCGAATGGAAGATGGGCAAAGAATCTCACCATCATAAGTTCATAAGATAGCAGCAGGTGCGAAATCCATCCGAATATTTGAGCTAATGGAAGAGAGAAAAAGCCCGAAATCCCCGCTAGCGTCACAAAAAACATTGTTGCTGGGATGATTGGTAAAACCAAAATATTCACCACTATACCGATGATCGACAATTGACCCATCATATAAAGAATATATGGTGATACAAATATTTGAGTTGCTAAGGTCGAAGCCACGAGTCCTCGTATTCCTAATTTTTCTGTAATGAATCCTAATTTCTTCTCAATCGGAGATGATAGGAGTAAAAGTCCAAGTGTAGCAAGAAAAGAAAGTTGAAATGAAGGATCATAGAGAAGAATAAGAGGATTCTGAATGAGCATCAAAGATCCTGCCACGAATAGAGCTTTGCCAACATTATAATCCTTACGGAGAAGTGTGGCTGTCAAAGCAATAATTGCCATGACACATGATCTCACCACAGTCGCACCTCCACCAACCAAGATCCCAAAAGCTACTATGCCAAGTCCACCTAAAATAATTCCAAGATTTCTCGGCAGAAAAGCCAACATTCTTCGTATCGAATCCGCGACAATAGTGATGTTATATCCTGAGAGGACAACGATATGGATGAGTCCAGCCTTTCTAAAATCATCAATCAAATCCTTTCCTAAAGCACTTTTCTCCCCCACCACCAAACCTCCAGCTAAAGCTGCGTGAGGTTCACCAAGAACTTTTTTGAGATTTCTAAGAAAGCCTTGTTTCAAAGCAAAAAGATTTTTAGAAATAAGACTTCCGCCATCACTTTCTACAATCTCGATTTTTGGTTTCTTCATTTCGAAATAAATACCATCTTTAAGAAGATAATCTATATAGTCAAAAGTCCTACCCCCATTACTTTTAAAATTAAATGGAATAGACAGTTTGCCATTCAACTTCAACTTTTGGCCATATTCATAATCCAGATATCGATCTGTACTTACCTTTATTGCAATACTTGGCTCTATAGCCTGTAGTGTAAAAGTCTTTGTAAAATCCTTTACTAGTGGTTCATCAATAATACTTCCTTCTATTTGCATCGCCTTTCCACCATACTCCTCTACTAAACGCTCTCGACCATTATGAAAAGCAAACCACCCCCTCACGAGGATAGCCATAACTAGAATACAAATAATCACAATATTTATCTTCTGATGCGCTTTCACCACATCATCCTAACAAGTCGAGATAAAATCCTGATAAAATTTTGATAAAATCTAAATAAAATTTTTATCAGAATTTTATCCTCGAGAGTAAAGCTTTTAAAATTTTCCAAATTCTTCAATAATTTGTGCCTCTTGGTCAAGAGATGTGGCCTTTCTATATCTTGTTCCACTCTTTCCTTTTACTCGCGCTTCGCATTCGGCCCAGGTTTTATGAGTCAAAATCTTTCTATCAACCATACTTACGTATGAATATGCCTGAGCTTTTGAATGACTCTTTTTTGAAACCTTTTGAGTAACTTGAGATAGATCTAAAATATTTGTAATTGAATAGTTTGCTATTGGACCTGTATAAAGCATTATTGGTTCATCATCTGCAAAAGAAGTAGCTATCTCATCGCATCGTTCGTTTCCAATAATTCCAGAATGACCGCCAACATAATTCCAAACAACATCTTTTCCCTCTTTAGCTTCCAAGAGCTTCTCCCACAGATCTCTATTCATTACCTCGTCTTTTGTCTTCGTTATCCAACCATTTATTTTCCAACTATTGACCCATTTAGTAATGCCGTTTATGACGTATGAAGAATCAGTATTTAAAATTATTTTATCATCACCCTTAATGGTATTGAGTCCGGCTATAGCAGCAGAGAGTTCCATTCTATTATTAGTAGTCTCATCTTCTCTACCACCGAGTTCAGTGATCAAATCATTTTCAATAACAACACTTCCCCAACCACCAGGTCCAGGATTACCGCGAGACGAGCCGTCGGTGAAGATTGTGGTTGGGTTCATTAGGGTTTTTGGATTCATGGTTTTTTAATTCTATAATCTTTTGCCTTAATTTCCAACTGTTACCATGGCTTAAGAGTCCGAGGTATGATTGCACAATTTCAGGATGATTGTGTTTGGTCTTAAGGTTTCTAATCATTCTCTTCTTAGTAGCAGTCCGTAAGACTCTATGTATGGCATGGTGAAGTAATCTATCTCTTACAGTTGCCTTATGAATACTTCTTGGTTTTGGATCAGATATAAAGAAGACCTCATAAACTCCATGTTTGTATGTTTTATTTTTGAGTTCTTTATATAAATCAAAAATATTTTTTGATAGTTTCAGAGAAAAAAATGAAATATCCTTTCTATCTCGCTTATTACGTATAAATTCATGCCATGCGTTGCACAAATTATTTACAGATATGATATTGTTAAGGCAATGATTGAACAATACAAAAATAATATTACCCCCCCCCCGAGAATTACCGCAAGCAATTCTCAAATCGAAAGAGGTATATCGTTTTTGGTTAACTCTCTATCGTGATTTTCCGAAGGTTGAGCGGTACGGAATTGGTAATAAAATCGAGCAAGCTTTTCTGGATGTTCTTGAGTACACACTCTGTCTGAGCTATCTTCCACCCGAACACAAAATACCCATGCTAAACAAAGCAATCACAAAACTCGATATTGTGAAGTTTTTTGAGCAGCTCGCATGGGAAAGTAAGATTATTCCAACAGATAAATATTCCGATTTGATCGAGAAACTCGAAGAGATTGGCAGACAACTCGGCGGGTGGAAGAAAGGGTTACAAGCAAAAACTCCCCGGCTATAAGCCGAGGAGAAAACTAACAGTTTCGAGAGAACACCTGGTAGCCATCGCTCCACCCGTCCGGGTTCTCGACGGAGACCGCACCGACGTACCAGCCGTCGTCGTACCAGCGCACGTAGACCGCATGCAGCACACCAGCGCTGTCATTGATGTAGAAGATATTGGCGTAGCCGTTGTTCAGAAGAACACTGTCTTCACCATTCTTCTGCTTCTCCATGAGGGAGAACATCTCGGATAGAGTGGTTTCAGCTTTCGCTTCGCCGCCGAGCTCCTCGATGATGAGATCGTCTACCGATGCCTTGCGCAGTTTTGCGTAGCGCAGGGTCTGTTCGCTGATCGGGTCTTCGGTTTTGCCGTCGCCGTTCAGGAACCACGCCGTAAAGTTGTCGCCGAGGTAGTTGACCTTGGCTTTACGGCCAGTGTCACGAAAGAATTTCTCTTTGGCGACGAGCTTGCCGATGGTCGCGCTGACCACGATCGTCGAGACGAGCTAGAGAATCGAGGGTGTGGGTTTCGGTTCCGCCACTTGCGTGACTTGGCCGTTGGTCCAGCAGGGCTCCTTGCGGAGAAACCGCTTGAACTCTTCTTCCCACTGGTCGCCATCCTGGCCACCGAGGTTCACAATCAACTGATTGAGCGGTCCGGTTGTGAATTCGCGTAGCGCCTTGCTGAGCATGGTATTCATGGTCAGTTTCCTTCCTAACCTGTGGTCTAGGCTTTACTATCTCCCTGCAACCATACAAGGCCATAGCTTTCCTTTCGCCACAGCAGAAAATGTCCTTAATTAAGGCTCCTTACATCACTTTTTGCTATAGCGAAATCACTTTTTTCGAAGTTTGAAAATTCTTGTTTGAAATGCAACTCATATATCATTAAGAAATATGAGAAAAACATTCAGACATTTAGACTTTCATGCGCGCGATCGGATTGAGGCTCTGTGGAAAGCAGGCCATGAGCAGCAGGAGATCGCTGAGAT
>JANXRK010000033.1 GCA_025353045.1 Candidatus Tayloriibacteriota bacterium | reverse complement strand
CATTTCATTTCCTGACAATCCTGTGGTTTTCATAATTTTAGTTTTAAATAGTAATACTCGGATTATATCACAAAATAACTAGTCCTTCTTCGGTCTCATGAGTGGAAACATCTGCAATTCACGTAAAGGTTTATCCGCCAGGAAAGCAAAAAGTCTCTCACCAAATCCGAAGCCACATGTTGGTGGCATTCCATGTTCAAGCATTTCTACGAATTCATGATCAGCCATCATTGCCTCTGTATCACCTCCTTCGAGAAGTTTTTGCTGAGTCTTAAATCTTTCAAGTTGATCAATAGGATCATTAAGTTCTGAATATCCTTTTCCTAATTCACTACCAGCTAAAATAGGTTGGAATTGTTGTACAACTTCTTTTCCAACTACTTCTTTTGCAAGTGGAGAAACAAGTACGGGCTGATTGATGACAAAAGCTGGACCAGAAATAGTCTTTCGACAAATCTTCCAAAGTGTGTCGATTAATCTTTCTTTATTTTCTCCTTCATAAGTAACTTTAAGTTCTTGGAGTTTCTTCATGATTTCTTTTTCAGAAGCTTTTTTGACATCAATACCTGTTTGCTTAATAATCTCTTCAGTAAAATCAATTTTTTTCCATTCATCTGCAATGTCAAAACTATGTCCTCGAGTTGTAAACTTTGTTGTACCAAAAACTTCCGTGGCAATTTTCTTATATAATTTTTCCACCAATTTCATGCCATCGTTATAGTCAGCAAAAGACCAATAAAATTCCATATTAGTAAATTCCTGGAGATGGTCTGGGCTTGAACCTTCATTTCGATATACTCGTCCAATCTCAAATGTCTTTGGGAATCCAGCGGCCATCAGTCTCTTCTGCCACAATTCTCCTACAGAAATTCGTAAGTATACATCCAAATCATAATCATTATGATGAGTCTTAAAAGGAGTAGCTTCTGCTCCCCCAGTTGTAAGCTCAAGAGTCGGAGTTTCAACTTCCATGAAGCCCTCTTCTTTCAAAAAAGTTCGAGTAACATCCCAAAATTTAGATTTCTTAATAAAAAGATCTCGAAGTTCCTCGTTCATCAAAATATCCAAATATCTTTTACGATATCGTTCATCATCATCTTTTATTCCATGCCATTTTTCAGGTAAAGGCAAAAGAGTTTTTGTTGCAATCACCCATGACTTCACAAGCAAGCTTTTTTCACCTCGTTCTGTTGTAAAAAACTTTCCTGTTACAGAAATAAAATCTCCAATATCAACAGCATCAGTAAAAAGTTTAAAATGATCTGCATCAATTTCATCTTTTTTAAAGACAGCTTGGAATTTTCCCGATCCATTATTAGCACCATCATAAAGAACTGCAAAAAGAATCGCTCCTTGTCCACGAATAGCCATGATCCGTCCAGCCAAACTCACCTTTTTATCTTCTTTGACATATTGATCGAAACTTTCTCGAGCGTCTGCCAAACAGAATGTACGAGGAACTTTAGCAGGAAATGGATTCATTCCAGCTTTCTTGAGTAGTTCTAATTTTTCTAATCGTATTGCTCGTATCTCGTCTAATGATGCCATGAGATAAAATTTTAAATTACTAATTAAACCGAAAGAAGTGTGTATGTCATCTTGCCCTTTGGAGTACTGATAATGACCTTGTCTCCCTTTTTCTTTCCAAGAAGGGCTGAGCCTAATGGTGAAAGATTTGAAACTTTTCCATGCGCCATATCTGCTTCTTCTGAACCGACGATCTTGTATTCTCGCAATTCTTTTTCACCTTCCTTTTGAATCTTTACATTTGAACCAATAGAAACCATTCCTTCTTTTATAAATGACTCATTTCCATCAACAATCACCGCAGTCTTTAGAAGATTCTCTAAGTGACTTATTCTGTCTTCTATTTCAGCTTGACTTTGTCTGGCTTCGTGATATTCTGCATTTTCAGAAAGATCTCCGAGCTTCTTTGCATATTCCAAACTTTCCGCGACCTGCTTTCTTTTATCTGTTCTCAAAAAATCTAACTCCTTCTTAAATTCTGTCATTTTTTCACTTGTCAGATACTGTTTTGCGTCACTCATAAATCTTTAGATTAAATAAATTG
>JANXRK010000031.1 GCA_025353045.1 Candidatus Tayloriibacteriota bacterium | reverse complement strand
GCCGAGGTTATGATGCCACTCGACAATTCCTCAGAGAGAATCCAAAACTCAAAGAAGAAATTTTAGGGAAGATCCGCGCTCGACTTGCAGAAGTAAAATAATTGTGTAAGATAGTTCCTATGTCAATGCTAGAATACAATGAAATAGTAGAGCGCAAGTATATTGTGCTCGATGGTCAGCCTTACGAAGTTATTACTTCTCACGTTTTCCGAAAGCAGCAGCGAAAACCGGTGAACGCTACGAAGCTCAAGAACCTTATCACAGGTAAAGTTACTGAATACTCTTTCCATGTATCAGAAAAGGTTGCTGAAGCTGAAATTGATACTCGAGAAATAAAATTTCTCTATGCCAACAAAGACGAGTTTTGGTTCTGCCTCCCTACTGAACCAAGTAATAGATTCAAATTTACATTTGATGAAATTGGCTCAAGAATCAAACTTATGAAGCCAAACACTGTTATCTCTCAGCTTATGTTCGGAGATAAGACTACAGGATTTAAGTTTCCCGCTATGGTTGAACTAAAAGTCACCGAAGCTCCACCGAACATTAAGGGTGACAGTGCCGTAGGAGGTAACAAGGTCGTCATTCTTGAGACAGGTGCAACAATCAGTGCCCCACTCTTCATAAATGAAGGAGACATCATTAAGATAAATACTGAGACAGAGGAATATAAAGAGAGAGTTGGGAAATAGAAGTAAAAGATGTTTAGAAAAAGGAATTGGTTGAAAAATCAGTTCTTTTTTCTTATTTATCAATTTTCAATAAGCTCTTTAGGTGATGAGTATTGCCATGTTGTAGCAATCCTCGATATGACTGTATGGTTTCAGATTTAGCATCTTTCAGTTTTTTAAGCATTCTTCTTTTAGTACTTGTCCGTAAAACTCTATGACTTGGAAAATGGACCCACCCAAGAAAATCTACTCCGGAGGCAATAGTCTTGATAAAAACTTTATCGGGATGAAGATTAAGTTTTAGCTCAGACTCGAGAAAATCACTAATTTTTCGTAATTTTTCCTCAAGGTCAGTTTTACTATTGGATAGAATGACAAAATCATCTGCGTATCGAATATAGTATTTGGCTTTTAGTCTATGCTTCATCCATTGATCAAATTCATTCATGTAAATGTTTACGAGAAGCTGTGAGGTTAAATTTCCCAAAGGTAACCCCTTACCTGCTTCTGTAGAATGAAAACTTCCGACATTTTTTTTTAGAAACCATAGAATATCTTTACCAGAAATATACTTTTCTAAAATTTTAAAGAGGATTTGATGATCAATCGAAGCAAAAAACTTTTTAATATCACATTTCAATACCCAGCATGTCTTTGTATTATTTTTAGAGATCTTATAATGAAAAGTTTTAAATCTTTCTAAAGCCTTATGTGTTCCTTTATTATATCTACAAGAAAAAGAATCGGATATAAAAGTCCTATCAAAAAATGGATAGAGTTTGAGGTAAATAGTTCGATGAAGTATTCTATCTCGTACACTAGCCTTATGGATAGTCCTTGGCTTAGGATCAGAGATTTTAAATTCTTCATAACCCTTATGAATATAGGCCTTATTCTTCAAATCAAAGTGCAGATCCAGGATACGATCCATAAAATGGAATTGAAACATTTGCACGTCTATTCGTTTCTTTTTTCCTCTCTTAAATTCTTCCCAAGCATATAGAAGATTTTCTATAGAAATGATATCATCATATGAATGAACGCATTGAATCCTACTCATTCTCCGAATGGTACCCCCCCCCCCGAACAATTTTACCAGTCCTCGAAAAACTAAAAAATGTGTATAAGATATGGCATGAGTACCATGAACTTATTCCTAAATCTCAAAAGTATTCTCTAGGTAACAGAATTGATTCTATTTTCATAGAGATTATAGAGATGGTTGCATCAGCTGCTTTTTCCACAAAGACAGAGAAAACTCCATATGTAAAAGTAGCGATACGAAAGCTTGATACTATAAAAATTCTTCTGATGGTCCTCTGGGAATCAAGAGGATTGGATAATAAAAAGTACATTCATTTATCAGAACCCCTACATGAAATAGGAAAGATGCTTGGAGGATGGCTTGGTCAGCTTACAAAACAAAACTCTCCCAAGAAATAGGGAGAGAAATGAAGTGAGTTGCGAACACCAGCGAACCACCAGTTGTCGTTCCAGTCGTTGTCGTTGCGGTTGACGTTCACCTTGCGCTTGTCGTCGAAGCGGTTGAACGTGGCGTAGCATTGTATGGAGTCTCGTCTATTTCACTGCCCCTCGAATACTCTCAGAGCTGTATCGAATCTGGCATCGTAATGCCTTAAAACTCCATACCAAGTAGCTTCATTTTTTTGAAGTG
>JANXRK010000072.1 GCA_025353045.1 Candidatus Tayloriibacteriota bacterium | reverse complement strand
CGTTTCCGCAAAGATTCATTAGTTACAAAAATGTCGCAGGAAGCAGGGGATTACATTTTGCATCACGATGCAAAAGTTATGATGGATATCTATAGAGATCTCTATGAAAAGACTGGCGGACTCGTCACGCCACTTATTGGAAATATTATTTCTGATGCAGGATATGACGCACAGTACTCTTTGAAGCAGAAAAAGGATTTGGAAAAAGCTCCTGCCTGGGATGAAGTGATTGAATATAATCATCCACATTTGAAAATTAAAAAGCCTGTCATTTTAGATTTTGGGGCCGCGGGAAAAGGCTATCTTGTTGATTTGGTAGGAGAAGTTATCGAATCACACGGAATTAATGAATACTGTGTCGACGCAGGAGGAGATATTTTATATAAAAATAAGACATCGCTTCGAATCGGTTTAGAAAATCCATCTGATAAAGAGCAGGCTATTGGAGTTTATAATCTCAAAAATGAAAGCATTTGCGGTTCAGCTGGCAATCGAAGAGTGTGGCAAAATTTTACACATATAATAAATCCCCAAACACTTACATCACCAAAAGAAATCTTGGCTGTGTGGGTTGTTGCAGATAAGGCTATTATTGCTGATGCCTTGGCAACGAGTTTATTTTTTATAGATGCGAAAAAACTCATGCTAACGTATACATTTAAATATTTGATTTTAAGAGACGATTTCTCAATCGAAAAGTCGCCAGATTTTGACGCAGAATTATTTACTTGAAAAGAGGATCAATTTGATCTAATGTAGAGAAATGTTAAAAGACGCTTCACCCATCCAAAACCATATCCTCTCCCAGCTTAAGAATGCCAAAAGCCTTAAATATAGCCAACTTCAGCTGAAAAATATTCCCAATGATTTATTTAACTATCATCTCCAACATCTCGTAAAGAAAGGCGTTATTGATAGAAAAGAAGACGGATATTCACTTTCTGCAATCGGTATTCAACATGTAGCCGATCCATATACAACGAACGATTCAATCACCAGTCTTTTTAAAATAAATGTCATTACGATAGTTTCTCGAAAAGTAAAAGAGAAAATAGAAATTTTAAATCAAATACGAAAATCAAATCCTTCATACGGAAAGATTGGAATTCCTGGTGGAGTGGTTTTGAAGGGGGAATTGATAGAACCTGCAGCAACTCGAAAACTCAAGCAAGAAACAGGACTCGATGCCAAATTTAAATTAGTTGGTTGTGAAAGAAGAATTATGCATAAAGATGGAAAACTTTTTACGGATTTGATGTTTCCAATTGCATATACAGATACTTTTTCGGGAAAATTAGAGATTGATACAAACTTTGGACATAATATGTGGGTTTCAATCGATCAGGCAATAAAAAATGAGTCAGCGGACTTCGATTCGATCTCAACGATCGTTACTATTTTGAAAGCCATTAAAAATAAGAAAATAAAAAAGCTGCCATTTGTTTTTAAAGAAAATATACAAAGTGATTTGAAATAATTGCCGAGGACGTCTTCGCTATCTATATTTTTGCGTAAGATTAGAATGTTTAAGGAAGGTATTAATTTTAATCAACATATGAAAACAAATATCAAAAATCTGCAGACGCAGGGTTTTGTGGTTTTGACCTATCCTCAGGATTTAAGAATAGCCGTAGATCGGACTGTTAAGTCGTGGAAAAAGTTTTGTGCTTTGCCTGTGGAGGTGAAGAAAGGACTTCCATATAGCAACAGTGCCGACGGGGTTGGATACGAACTCAAAGAAGGTGTTGGAAACAAGGCTGATAGAAAAGAAAACCTTGATGTAGCGCTTGGGGGAAAAGACTGGCTTGAGAAGCATGCCGGAAGTATCAAGAATCCAGTTGCTCTCGAATTTATCCAAAATGCCATTGGTCTTGTTGGTATTTTGAAGCCAACTGTTCTCAACTTTGCCCAACAATCTGAAGATGCGTTCGGACTCAGAGATTTTGTTCGTGAAGTTGATAAAAGTGAAAATGCGTTCTTTGTGCGTTTCATCCACTACTTCGGTGATCGAAAAGTTGGTGAAGAGACAGCGAGTGCTCACACTGACCAGAGTGGGTTCACACTGCACCTCTTTGAAAGTGATCCAGGTTTGCAATGTTTGGAGTATGAGGGCGATTGGATCGACATGCCGGTGTCAGAAGGCGAGACAGTTATCATCCCTTCGATGCAAATGCAACTTCGATCAGAAGGGAAACTTCGCGCACTGTGTCATCGAGTGATCGCGAACGAAAAGACTGCCACGGACGGAAGATATTCAGGAGTTTGCTTTGTTCAACAAATGGATACTCCGAAGTACGACAAGGATAAACATGGTCGACTTCAGGAGAAAACACCAGGTTTCAACTATGGAATGATCCACAATAAGTTCATAAAATTTTTCAAGTAGTGATTAATTGTGATATATTATTGATGGTTACTAGCTTTGCGTGTGCAGTAGACCGCAAAGCGGAAAGGAGTGTGATTATCTCCCGGCCCCTGGGTGTGGGGCAAGGCGCTGTAAACCGAGAAGGTTCAGCGCTTTTTATTTTGTTATATTCAAATGTATACTATATGCATGTACTCCGTCTACATTCTCCTCTGCGCTGACAAAACTCTTTATGTTGGCTCTACCAATAATTTGAAAAAAAGAATCCATGCACATAATCATTCTAAATCAGGCGCGCACTATACAAAAATCCGTCGGCCGGTTGTTTTTAGATATTCTGAAGGCAATATGACTTACGCTGAAGCACGAAAAAGGGAAGCTGAAATCAAAAGACTGAAAAAGAAGGACAAATTGAAGCTTATTGCCAGCAAACTCTAAAGTGGTATAATGCCTCCATTAGTAAATAATATTTAAGAAAACTCCTATTGGAGAAAAATTATGGCAACAGCAAAAAAGAATTCTGCATTTATGAAACCTTTGAATATCAGTCCTGATCTCGCTGTTATTGTGGGAAAGGGTCCTATGCCTCGATCAGAAGTAGTCAGTAAAATGTGGGTTTATATCAAGGGAAAAAACCTTCAGAATCCAAAGAACAAACGAAATATCATGGCTGATGAGAATTTGAAGAAAGTTTTTGGAAAGGCAGAGGTTACAATGTTTGAAATGGCAAAGCTAATTAGTAAGCATCTTTCATAAAAGTAAGCTATATTTTTACAAAATGACCATCCCCAAAAAGAGGATGGTCATTTTGTTATCGTATGATATATTCATACTATGTCTCAGAACGGAAGTATCTTAAGTTTCGACGAAGTGTCGTTTGGATTTGGTCACAATAAACCTATTTTGGATGAGGTTAGTTTTTCTGTGCGACGAGGAATGAAAGTAACGCTCATGGGTCAAAATGGTGCGGGTAAGAGTACTCTTTTCAGTCTCATTACGAAAGCTTCTAAGCAAGAATCAGGTCAAATCCATATTGTTAATGGAATTTCAATTGCTCAAGCACGACAGGTCATATCTCGAGATTTAATGGATCTCACCATGCGAGAATTTTTCGAACGATGTTTTAAAGAAAAAGTTTATGACATTGATGTACGAATCGATGAAGTCTTAGAAATAGTAAATTTCCACGCTCCGCATGATCGTATCGTGAAGTCATTCTCAGGAGGTCAGCAAGCACGCCTTCTTTTAGCTTCTGCTATTATTCAAAATCCTGATCTCCTTTTGCTTGATGAACCCACAAACAATCTCGATAAGGCTGGCATCGAACATTTAACACAATTCCTTAAGAATTATAAAAAGACTGTGATCGTGATCTCTCACGATGCTGACTTCCTCAACACTTTCACTGATGGAGTGCTTTATCTCGATGTTTTTACAAAAAAGATCGAACAGTATTTTGGAAACTATAGCGACGTGCGAGAGCAGATCACCGTTCGTCTGGAAAAAGAAAATATGAAGAATGCTCAGCTTGCTAAAGAGATTCAAGAAAATAAAGACAAAGCAGGCTTTTTTGCAAATAAGGGAGGTCAAATGAGACTTGTGGCAAAGAGGATGAGAGAAAAAGCAGAAGAACTCGAGGAAGAAAAAGTGGATGTGCGAAGAGAGGATAAGACCATTCGACCTTTCACTATTCCACATCAACCTGAACTTATTGGAGAGATTTTGAAGATTGAATCGTATAAAGTTATTAAAGATCATAAGCCTACCAGTCGAAAGACAAAAGTTGTTCTTCGAAGAAACAACCACTTGCTTTTGAAGGGCCCAAATGGAATAGGAAAGAGTACATTGCTGCAGACGATTGCAGAGGGAGGAAAGGGATCAATCATTTCTGAAGGAGTTCGTGTTGGGTACTATCGTCAGGATTTTTCTACTTTGGATTTTAGTCAGACTGTCCGCGAATCTTTATTGGATGTGACAATAAAGAAAAATGAAGAAGACATGAGAACCGTTGCTGCAGGCTTTTTGATCACTGCTGACGTTATAAATACGAAAATTGGCAGTCTTTCAGAGGGTCAAAAGGGTCTGGTGGCCTTTGCCCGACTGGTTTTGGAAAAGCCAGGTTTGCTTATCCTCGACGAACCTACAAACCACATCAACTTCCGCCATCTTCCTGTTATCGCCGAAGCTTTAAATAAATATGAAGGAGCAATGATTCTTGTTTCTCACGTACCAGAATTCGTAGAAAAGATCCGTATCGACGAAGTGCTTGATTTGGAGAAATAATTTTTATTATTAGATTATTTTTATAAAAATCTATATAATGTATCCATGAAATATTGGCTCGTAAAATCTGAAGGAGATTGTTATTCGATCGACGATCTTAAAAAAGATAAACGAACTGCTTGGACTGGTATTCGTAACTTTCAAGCGCGTAACTATATGCGTGATGATATGAAGGTTGATGATTTGGTTCTGTTCTACCATTCAAGCTCGACATCGGACGAAAAGCCAAATGGCGTCTATGGTATCGCAAAAGTAGTTGCAAATGCTCATGAAGATGAAACAGCTTTAGATCCAAACGATGAGCACTACGATCCAAAATCAATCATGAATCAATTTGAAAAAGCAGATCCGACGTGGATGTGTGTTGATCTGGCTTTTGTAAAGAAATTTGAGAAACCTGTTTCTTTAGAAGAGATTAAAAAAGATAAAGAATTAAAGAAAATGGAAGTGGCAAAAATAGGACAGAGACTATCTGTGATGCCGGTGAGTGCCGAGCATTTTAAGTATTTTGCAAATCTCTAGGCCTATGGTCTATTACCGAATTTTATCCCTTTTTTATCAAAATTTTATTTAGATTTCATCTCGGTTTGGTAGGGTTAAGGGATGATTTTAAAAGAGAGAAACTTTGCATTCATCGATAATCAAAATTTATATACCGAACTTAAAAAGTGCGGGTGGAAAGTTGATTATACAAAACTCAGAATCTATTTAAGGGAGAAATACTCTGTTGAAAGGGCGTATTTATTTGTTGGATATTTGAAAGGAAATGAAGGTCTTTATGAGTCATTTAATAATGATGGATTTGAATGTATATTTAAACCTACTAAAACATTCAGTAATGGTGTCACAAAAGGGAATTGTGATGCAGAATTAGTACTTCACGCACATAGGCTATTAAATATTTACAATAAAGCAATAATAATTAGTGGAGATGGAGACTTCTCTTGTTTGGTGGAATATATGATTTTTCATAATAAGTTGAAGGTATTATTGATTCCTAATCGGGATAGGTATTCAAGTTTTTTAAAGAGATTTAGGTCATGTACTGCCTATTTTAATGATCTTAAAATTAAGTTAGAAAAGAAAACCCCCTCGGGGACGGAACCCTGAGGGAGGTTATTTCTTCTTCGAGATGTTTAAAGTATATCAATTCGAATTCACTTGTCAACGATGTGTGACCCCGCCACCCACCCTGTTGTCCAGCAAAGTTGTAAACTATAACCTCCCGAAGGTCGATCGATATTTAAAACATCCCCAACGAGATAGAGATTCTCAATTATTTTTGATTGCATAGTCTTAAAATCAACTTCGGTGAGATCGACTCCACCTGAAGAAACAACAGCTTTGTCTGAACCAAGTAATTCTTTAACCTGCATTGGAATTCCTTTAATTACATCAATCAATTTAAATCTCTCTTCTCGACTAACTGCATTATTTATTTTTTCGGGGTCGATGTTTGCAAGTTTTAAAACAATATCGACAAGAGGACTAGGGATAAAAGACCCTAAAGAATTTTTAATTTTCTTTTTATCATCTAATTTAAATAATTCCTGTAAACGCATATTCATCATTCCGTGATCAAAAGAAGGAAGAAGATCGAGACGAATTTCAACGTCTCCGTATTTCAAAAGTTCTCCAACGTCTTTACTCATATTTAAAATAGTTGGTCCACTAATACCAAAATGTGTGAAAAGTAATTTACTTTTATGAACTTCTTGCTTTTGATTATTTTGAAAAGTTGTAAGTTTAATATCTTGAAGAGTGGCTCCTGATAAAGCTTTAACCCATGAATCTTTGAGTGCAATTGGAACTAACGCTTCATTTGAAGGGATTATATTATGTCCGAGATCTTTAAGCCAGTTAAACCCTTCTCCGGTAGAGCCAGTTTCAGGTCGAGATGTTCCTCCAGTAGCTAGAATGACTTTTTTGGCAAATATCTTTTCTTTATTTTTTAAATTAATTGCAACAATTTTATTTCCTTCTTTTTCAAATCCAGTAACAACAGTATTTGTTTTGATTTCGACATTTCCTTGTCTCATATATTCAACAAGCACATCCCAAACAGATTGCGCAGAGTCACTCACAGGGAACACACGATTTTCAGCTTCTACTTTTGTTGCCATTCCTTTTTCATTAAAAAATTCTATTGACTCTTTCACTGCTTTTTGAGAAAAAGCCGAAAAAAGAAATTTATCACTATCTTTGTATTTTTTTAGAAATGTTCGAACATCGAGTTGGTAGTTTGTAATATTTGAACGGCCACCTCCAGTGATGAGAAGTTTCTTGCCAAGGCTTTCATTTTTCTCAAGCAAAAGCACCCTCAGGTCATCCTTCAGGCCTTGCTCCGCGGCACGCCCAGCAGCCATCATCCCTGCTGGGCCTCCTCCTATTATTACTACGTCGTACACTGTCTTTTCCATTTAATCAAACAAATTAACCAAATACTCATCAATATCTCTTTGATCCAAATCGTAGAAATGCTTATTTTGCTTATGGAGATCTGTTGCAAGCTTTACTCCTACAAATCTCCAATGCCACGGTTCATACACGTAGAATTTATTATCCTCTGGATATGAAAGGATAAATCCAAAACGGTAAGCGTTATTATTGAGCCATATATATGCTTTTGTGTTATCGAATCCGTCGAGCTGGCCTCCAAGCCCTGAAGTTATAAGATCAGCAGTTGTACCAAGCTGGTGTTCTGAATATCCTTGATCTGCTGAGAATGAGTTTGCTGTACCTGCGCCATAGATAACTTTGTAATCACTTTTCAATGCTTGCTGTTCATTAAATGATCGATATGCAGATTGAACGAAAATATTAATATCTCCTGCTTTTGCATTATCAATCATCTTTTGTAGATATGGCCAAGCTTGACTTTGGAATTTGAGAATCTTTGTATCTGAGTATGCATAAACACTAGGTATTTCTGTAAGACGTGCGGGAGCGTAATTTTCATTTAAAAAGAATACTTTAGAGTATTTTGCTAGAAGTTGGGGATCAGTCTTACTTAATTTCTGCAGAGTCGTGACTGTGTTTGTATAACTTCCAACTTCTTGTTTGTAAGCACCGAGTTTTTGTTCAATATCACCAACATTTTGCTTTTGTTGATTTAATTGATCAGCCAAAGTGCCCTGACTTTTCGCAAGATTATCACTAAGCTCAGCTGTTGTTGAAGAGAGCTTGTTTTCAAGGGTTGTAAGTCGATTTGAAAGGGAAGTGACACGACTATGCTCTACGAAAGTCATGACAATCACAAAGATCGTAACCAAAGAAATCACGACTGGAAATATGAGTTTTTTATCAGTAAAGTTTGACATTTTAAGTATTTTAATATATTATCATAAACAACAATATATGTATAGAAACAATTTTAGTAGAGGTACTAGCAGAAATCAACCCCCTCGAAGATACTCACCACAGCTACGAAGTCACAATAGAGGCCCACAAGGCGAGAATATTTCTCATGCCCGTTTTATCAATAAAGCTACTATTACTGAAGAGGTGGAGCATTTTGTGCCCGAACATAAGTTCGCTGATTTCCAAATTGAAGAAAATCTAAAAGTTGGAATTATAAAGAAAGGATATACACTCCCGACTCCTATTCAGGATCGTTCAATTCCTCATATTCTTAAGGGTCAAGATATCGTCGGTATTGCAAATACAGGTACTGGAAAAACAGCAGCTTTTCTTGTCCCTTTGATCGATAAAGTTTTAAAAAATCGAAAAAATAAAGTTCTTATCGTCGTTCCGACTCGAGAACTCGCTATTCAAATTCAACAGGAACTAATCGGCTTCACTCCAGGAATGAAAATTTTCTCTGTGTGCTGCGTTGGTGGAGCGTATATCGGTAAACAGCTCCAAGAACTTCGTTATGTCAATGAATTTATCATCGGTACCCCAGGCCGTTTGAAAGATCTTATTGAAAGAAAAGCTATTATGCTCAATCAATTCTCGACGATTGTTCTCGACGAAGCTGATCGAATGCTTGATATGGGATTCGTAAACGATATGCGATTCTTGATGGCTGGTATGCCAAAGCCTCGACATACTCTCTTTTTCTCAGCGACACTTTCTCCAGAAATCGAAAAAATGATTGGCGAATTCCTCCATGAACCAGTTCGAATCTCTGTAAAAACACGAGATACTTCAAAAAATATTGAACAAGATATTGTGCGAGTAGCGCGAGGTCTCAATAAGCTCGACGTTCTCGGAGAGCTTTTGGCTAAAGAAGATTTTAATAAAGTTATTATTTTTGGACGAACAAAGCATGGGGTGGAAAAACTTTCAAAGGCACTTATTGCAAAAGGATTCAAAGCAGAATCGATTCACGGGGATAAAAATCACTCACAACGACAGCGCGCTCTTAAAGGATTTAAAGAGAATCAGGTCCAGATTCTCGTTGCTACAGACGTCGCTGCTCGAGGACTCGACATTCCAGATGTCAGTCATGTGATTAACTTTGATATTCCAGCTACGTACGATGACTACGTTCATCGAATTGGCCGAACAGGACGTGCAAATAAAAAAGGAAAGGCCCTGACTTTCGTTGACTAATTTTTGAGGATTAGGGATTAAATCCTTAAAAATAATTCTCTATCGTCTTTGAAGAATTTCACTGCTAAGTGGTATATCGTATAGGTTATAAAGAACGCTGAAAATACATCGATAGTGTAGTGTAGGTGTGTAAGGAGTACTGTAATTCCAAAAATAATTGCAATGCTGATAAAAAGGTAACGTAAATATTTATTATCCCAATAGATCAAGGCCATTAAAAAGGGTGTGCCGGTGTGGCCTGAGAAAAAGAGATCACCACCAAAGGTAAAACTACTTATCCAACTATTTGCATCCAAAATAAGGTGGTTCGCCATTGGAGCGATATGTGTCATGTTTATAAAGATTGATCGTATGACTATAAAAAGAGCAACACTTTTTAGTGTAAAGGGGATTTTTTGAGGTTGCCAAAGACATAAAAAAGTAAAAAAAGTCCAAAATGCATAAGTACCATAAATAAAAATAGCATTTAGATCATAGATTCTTGTGTTACTTAAAATAATATCGGTGACAGTATTGCTTGCGTTTTCGGTTGCGTAAGTTCCAGCATAAAAGTTAATAAAAAGACTAGCTGTGAAGAGTATGATTGCTGTGATGAAGCTCAAAAGATAGGTCTTGTTTGAGAAATGTTCTCTATATATTAGTGCCTTGGCTTTCATTTGTATTTTATTATATTCATATTATACTCTATCATAAGTAAAACAAGATATAAATATGAAAATTGCCTTCTTTAGCGACAATCTCTATCCTGAAATCAGTGGTATTTCAGATTCTATCCTTATTCTTGGAGAAGAACTGATAAAGAGAGGCCACGAGATTGCTTATATCAGTCCTTTGTATTCAAAGAAAAGTTACGCTATCACCAAATCTCCTTTCGATAACGAACCAACATCGAGATTGTCACCATTTAAAGTTTTTAGGATTCCTTCTATCTATTTACCAGGTTCACTAACAAGTCAAACAAGACTAGCTATTCCTTTGGGTTTCTCAAAGAAATTTATTAAAAAATTCGCTCCAGATATTATTCATACTCATACTCCGTTTGGTGCAGGACTCGAAGCATATTTTTGTGCAAAGAAATTCAAGATACCTCTTGTTGGAACCAATCACACTCCTCCTGAAGAATTTTTTCCTGCTTTCTTCAAAAACTTTTATGCATGGTATTACAATAAATGTCTTTCAATAAGTACACCATCAGAGGAACTACTTTTGAGTATGAAGAAATCTGGTTTAAAAAAACCAGGTAGAAGTCTACCTAATCCCATTTCGCTTCATCAATTTAGTCCAGGAACTCCAGAAGAAAAAGAAAAAATCAAAAAGAGTTTGAATATTTCTGGGCCAATTATTTTGTATACAGGAAGACTTTCACCAGAAAAGCATGTTGATGTAATTATCAAAGCTTTGAAAAGACTTCCAAAAGATATTACTTTAGTCATCACGGGCCATGGCCCAGCTCGGGATAATCTAGGGAAAATTGTTGCTTCGTTTGGTCTCGAAAAGCAAGTAATCTTTACTGGATATGTTGAACAATCAAGACTTATTGAGCTTTATAAGATTGCAGATATTTTCTCAATTATGAGCACAGCCGAAACACAGTCACTTTCTCTTATGTTGGCATTTGCTTCAGGTGTGCCTGCGGTTTGCGCAAACTATCATGGTCTGGCAGAATACGTAAAATCAGATTGCGGTTTTCTTATTGATTATAATGATGATGCAAAATTAGCAGAATATATAGAAAAGTTATTGGGTGATGAAAAGTTAAGATTGCAAATGGGAAAGGCAGGTATAGAGTATGTCAAACAATTTTCACCAAGTGCCATCGCTGATGTATGGGAAGAAAT
>JANXRK010000067.1 GCA_025353045.1 Candidatus Tayloriibacteriota bacterium | reverse complement strand
AGAAAAAAGGAATCAGCCGAAGTTTTGCGGAATCCTTTCCCCAGAAAATTGTTTCCGCAAAACTTCGTCCGCATTGTTTCAGATTTCCTCGTCAGGATTCATTTCAAAAAAGGTTCGAATTTTGTCCAGAACACACCGCAATTTTTCGAAAAATTGGCGGAAAGAGCGAGATTCGAACTCGCGGTTCCAATTAAGGAACGGCGGTTTAGTAAACCGCTGGTTTAAACCACTCACCCATCTTTCCAAGCCTCTTGTCGAGGCCACATTACTATACGTAAATTATCCCCTTTTTACAAATATTGATATACTTGTAGAATGAAAAATAAATTCGACTCTTTGAAACCACTTTTCAAAGGTGATATAGATCTTCTCGAAAAAACTCTTGAAACATATTCGCACGACGCGAGCCTTTTTGAAATAAAACCAGAAGTCGTCGTCTATCCAAAAGATTCTGCAGATATTCAAACACTCGTAAAATGGGTGCATGAAAATAGATTAAAAAATCCTTCCCTTTCCATCACTGCCCGAGCTGCGGGAACGGATATGTCGGGCGCTGCGATAGGAAGTTCAATCATCCTCGATACGACACGATATATGAATAAAATCATAGAGGTCAAAGCCGATCATGCGATCGTAGAACCTGGCTGTTTCTACCGAGATTTCGATAAAGCCACAAAAGAAATCGGATCATATATGCCCGCTTTCACTGCATCACGAGAAATAAATGCCGTCGGTGGAATGGTTGGAAATAATAGTGGAGGTGAAAAGGCCATCAAGTATGGCAAAACTGAAAATTACATCAATTCTCTCAAAATAATTTTGGATGATGGAAATGAATACGAAATAAAGCCAATTAAAAAGTCCGAAATTTCAAATCCTTATTATCAAAAAGTTTTGAAATTGATTGAAAATAATTATGACAAAATAAAAGCCGCCAAGCCTGATGTTTCAAAAAATTCTGCAGGATACTATCTCTGGAATGTGTATGATAAGAGAACCGAAATCTTTGATCTTTGCCAATTGATAGTTGGTTCACAAGGAACTCTTGGAATCGTCACTGAAATAAATTTCAAACTTGTTCCTTTTGAAAAATATTCAAACATCCTCGCTGTGTTTCTTCCCTCACTTGATGATGTAAGTAAACTTGTGAATGAAATACTTCCCTTCAAGCCTGATAGTCTTGAAACATATGATGATAAAAGTATGCTCTTGGCTGTACGTTTCTTCTTTGATTTCTTCAAGCAACTCGGTTTTTGGGGCGCTATCAAACTTGGCTTCCAATTTATCCCAGAGACATGGATGGTAACTTTAGGTGGAATTCCAAAACTTATTTTAATGATTGAATTTACAGGTCAAAGTGAAGAAGAAATTAAAAACAAATTAATCCAAGTGCGAGATAAGATCAAACATTTCGGTTTTCATATGCACATCGCTCACTCGAGCGCTGAAGCAAATAAATATTGGAGTATTCGACATGAGAGTTTCAATCTTCTTCGAAAACATTCAGGTGGAAAAAGAACTGCGCCGTTTATCGACGATATTATTGTGAAGCCAGAATATCTTCCTGAATTTTTGCCAAAAGTAAAAGTCTTGCTTGATGATTATAAACTCGATTACACTATCGCAGGCCATTTAGGGAATGGAAACTTCCATATTATTCCACTTATGGATTTAAAATCTCCTTTTTCAGCTGACATAATTCTTAAACTTTCAGAAAAAATCTACTCCCTCGTTAAAGAATATAAAGGCTCAATTACTGCAGAGCACAATGATGGCATCATTCGCACACCCTATCTTCGCCAACAATTTGGTGATGAAATAGTAAACCTCTTTGAGCAAACAAAAGACATCTTTGACCCAGAAAATATTTTCAATCCAGGCAAAAAAGTTAGAGGAAGTTTCGAGGATATTAAAGAAGCGATTAAGAAAAATTAGAAAATTAGGAAAATCGTGTTACTATAGTATTTCATCTATGAAAAAAATACAACATATACGCGGCATTTTCCTTGTTATATCTATTTGTATTCTCTACTTTGGGATCAACTACGCTATCTCACTCAAAAAAAATGTAGTAGTTCCTCCACCCCCACCACCACCTCTAGAAATTCCAATAGTTCTTTATACAGGAAAAATCTATCACGTCTTTTTTCACAGTCTTATCATTTATCCTGAATTAGCTTTTCATAGTGGCGGTGATAGTCAGGGTTATCAGGACTATATGGTTACAAAAAGTGAATTTGAGAAGATTCTCCCAACTCTCTATGCACGTAATTTTATCTTGATTGACGCGCATTCTCTTGTAACAGAAAATCCTGATGGAACAGTTACAAAAAAAGATTTATATATTCCTGTTGGTAAAAAACCTTTAATACTTTCTCTTGATGATGTAAATTACTATACAACAAAACGATTACATGGTTTTGCAAATAAACTTGTTTTAGATGCTGACGGAAATATAGCTACCGAAGTTACCACTCCTGAAAAACAGACGGTCGTAACAAAAAATGGCGATACGATTCCAATCATTGATGACTTTATCAAGGCTCATCCAGATTTTTCATGGAAAGGTGCAAAAGGAATTATTGCCGTTACTGGATATCAAGGAATTCTCGGCTATGATACGGAGAACAGAAACGCTCCAAAATATGCAAGTGAAGTAGAGAAAGCTACAACTATCGTGAAAAGGCTCAAGGAAACTGGCTGGATCTTTGCAAGTCACAGTTATTCTCATGAGTCACCGTTTCGAAATGATTCGATCTCACTCGGCGAGCTAACTCGAGATACAGAACTGTGGGATAAAGATGTGAGACCACTTGTTGGAGATACAGATATTTTTGTTGGACCTTTTGGACAAGTTTTCCAACCATATGAAGCTCGCAGAAATTATCTCGTTTCAAAAGGTTTCAAAATTCTTTTTGGTGTTGGTATGGATCTTTACCTTGGCTACTTCCCTAAATATATGATGATGGATCGAGCCAATATCGATGGTATACGAATAGTTAAGACACCGTATCTTTTGACAGATTATTTCAACCCTCAAGATGTCATCGATCCTGCGAGAGGGGTGAAGTAAGTTTTTGATTAAATGCTCATTTCGTGCAAGAATGATTTTGACTGGAACCGTGGTGGAGTGGTCTAACATACCTCTTTGCTAAAGAGGCAGGCCCTTTAAAGGCCTCGAGGGTTCGAATCCCTCCGGTTCCGCATTAAGAGCTTGATATATGCTAAAATTTTGACATGGAAAAGTTCGAGAAACTAAAACAAGAAAGAAATTTGGAGGCTGACAAAGCCTCATTCATTGAGACGGTTTCTTCCATTTCAATCGAAGATTCTTGGAAGAAGGCGCTATCTGATGAATTTAAAAAGACATACTTCAAAACACTTTCTCAGTTTGTCAAAGACGAATACAGAAAGTATCCAGTCTATCCACCACCAAAAGAAATCTTTCGAGCTTTTGAACTTTGCCCTTTTCCAAAAGTAAAAGTCGTCATCCTCGGCCAAGACCCATATCATGGCCCTCACCAAGCCAACGGACTTTCTTTTGCTGTACATAAAGAAATTCCTCTTCCGCCATCTCTAAAAAATATTTTTAAAGAGATCGAAGATGATGTTAAAGTCATACCAGAAAAGAGTGGCGACCTTTCGCGTTGGGCGCAACAAGGAGTTTTACTTTTAAATGCCACACTTACTGTTAAGGCGGCTACACCCGGATCACACCAAGACAAAGGTTGGGAGGAATTCACTGATGCAGTGATAAAAAGACTCTCAGATGAAAGAGAACATCTTGTCTTTATTCTATGGGGAAATTATGCAAAGAAAAAAGGAGTTGTGATTGATAGATCAAAACATTGTGTCATCGAATCCCCTCATCCATCACCATTTTCAGCATATAATGGCTTTTTTAGATCAAAGCCTTTTAGCAAGGCAAACGAGTATCTAAAGAAACATGGAGAGAAAGAGATCGATTGGGTATAATACGTTTATGAATCCCACTTCCCTGATCACCGACAATGCCCGTCTAAGTCCACCCCAGAAAACTGCCTTAAAGAAGCTTGGGGTTTTGACTATTCATGATCTCCTCTATCATTTCCCTACTCGATATGGCGACACTTCTGAAACAAGAAATATTTCTTCACTTGGTAAGGGCGACAGCGCGGTTATCTTTGGAAAAATATCGGGCCTCAAAGCGAGTAAGGGATTTAAAACTCGCATTACCATGGCTGATGCTTGGGTCGAAGATGAAAGTGGAAAGATACATTGTGTTTGGTTCAATCAGCCATATTTGGCGAAAATGATTAATGAAGAAGCAACAGTAAGAGTGGAAGGAAAAATAAGTCAAAGAAAAAATGAAGGCGAACTCTATTTTTCAAATCCAAAGATTGAAGTCATAAACAAACTCCCAATAGGAGTTGGTGATTCCCTTTTTGGTGATGATGGAAAAGCCCACAATCTCTATCCTGTATATCCAGAATCTCGCGGAATTACTTCGAATTGGATGTATCATAAAGTTATTGAAATATTTAGAAATAATATTTTGGATACACTTATTGATCCTATCCCACAGGAGATTTTAAATAAGTACAGTTTGCCAGGCCTAAAAACCGCCCTCATTTGGATTCATACGCCAATGAAATTAGAGGACGCGACCACAGCGCGCAAACGTTTTGCTTTTG
>JANXRK010000051.1 GCA_025353045.1 Candidatus Tayloriibacteriota bacterium | reverse complement strand
CTCGGCGTAGGGGATATTGTTTCTGATATTGTTACTGAAGTGCAATCTATTTTGAGCGTAATTGGAACATACGCTAGTGAAGCACTTTCATATTCAGATAATTATAAAGAATACGTTCTTGATCCTTTGGTAAGTATGGTTGCAAAACAAATGCTTCGTGCTATGACTGGATCTATTGTTAATTGGATAAACTCTGGTTTTCAAGGTAGTCCTTCTTTTATGCAAAATCCTGGATCATTCTTCCTTGATGTTGCAGATCAAATAACTGGAGAATGGCTAGCTACAAAAGGCGGGGCTCTGGTAAATCTCTGTTCGCCATTTAGTCTGGATATTCGTCTGGCCCTTTCGATAAAATTCCATACAAATCCAGGTGCAAAATACGCATGTACCCTAGGAACCATAATTAAAAATGCAAAAAACGCCAAGGTAAATGTCTCGACAAATCTTTCAGTGACAACGGAAGAGAATGCTTTTATGGGAGGAGATTTTAGTAAGGGTGGATGGCCAGCCTTTGCAGCTTTAACTATTGAACCTCAAAATAATATTTACGGAGCATATTTAAATGCCGAGAGTGATTTATCATATCAGGTTTCAACAGAAAAAGACCGAAGGCAAAATGAAATTAATAGTGGTCATGGATTTATGTCATGGAGAGATCCTAAATGTCTTAATGATATTCAAAAATACAACAACAATCTTCCAGTAAGCTCAAATGAGGACGAAGCCATTGCAAACTATAATGACGGCTCACTGAAAGCTCAGAGAAAAGATCCAAATAGCTGTCCAATCAAAACACCTGGCGCGACAATATCTGCCGCATTAGATGTTCAACTTGGATCACCTACACGACAATTGGAACTTGCTGATGAAATCGGTGAGATCATGAATGCCTTATTCTCACAACTTGCTACTCAGGTTCTTCAAAGAGGTTTGGCTTCCGTAAGTGAAAAGGGATCAAGTGGAACATCATATATTGATGTTGTTACTACTTCTGGAGAAGAAGATTCAACGCAAGTGAATTCTATTAGAACTGAGATATTAAAAAATCTTGATAAAGAGATAGCAATAACTGCTAGATACAAAACACAAGTCGAAGCGACATATAAAATTGTAACTGATATTAAAACAAATTATGATTCTGCAAAAGCTTGTTACCTTGTAAAATTGAGTGGCCAGCCACCCCTGACAACTGTTCAGGCCGACTATGCACAAAGTAGAATCAATGACATAAATCTTGAAATAGGTTCAAGCACTTTCGCTACAACTTATAATACAGTGACACTGAATTATCAAAATGCAAATACAAAATATAATTCTCTCGTAACCCTAAAGACAAACACAACAAATGCGAAAACATTAACAGAAATAAATGCTGACGCTGATGAGTTTGGAAGATTGATTAGAGATCTAACTACAGAAGTTGATATTCAGACAGCTTTGGATGAAACATTATTAGTTGAATCAAAAACAAAAGATTCTGCAAATAAAGCTAGTAATCTTGTACAGCAATGCCAAGGCTTTCCTGCAAACTTACCTTAATTAATATGAAATTATCCCGCGCTACAATCTGGAAGACATTCTCCATTCTCGCTCTTATGGTGATAGTTTTTATACCTGGAACAAGCCACGCTGCAGGCTGGATCGACGGGCCAATGGTCTCAGTAGTCAATACACTTCTTGCTAATATTTCAAATACTGTTCTCACGTTGGCGTCGTATGCGGTAATCGTGAGTGGTATTTTTCTTAGCGTATCAATAAATATCACAACTCATATTGGAGATTTCTTTGATAAAATGCCTGCCCTTGGAGAAGTTTGGATAGTGATTAGAAATCTTTCAAGTGTCTTTATTATCTTTATCCTTATCTACAGTTCTATATCAACGATTCTTGGCATAAACACTTCACAAACAAAAACCTTGATAGGGAAGATCATTGTGGTTGGTTTACTCATCAACTTCAGTCTTTTCTTTACCAAGCTAGCTATCGATGCTTCAAATATTGTTTCACTCCAGTTCTACAGGGCTATTGCTCCACAAGCTTCTCTAAGTCTTGATGTGAAGAATTTATACAATGACGGAGGTCTTTCAAATATTTTCATGGCAAGTCTCAAAATACCTACAATATACCAAAATAAAAGTGCTGTGAGTGGAGCGGTAGATATTCCGTTAAGCATTGGTATCGCTACTTTTGCTGGAATGATCATGATGGTAACCGCATCTATTAGTTTCTTTGCTGCCGCTATAGCTTTTTCAGCCAGAACAGCGATTTTGCTTTTCGTTATGGCATTATCTCCACTTTATTTTGCTGGAATGATTTTCCCTGAAGTTAAAAAGAAATCAGATAAATTATATGAACTATTTATGGGTCAGCTTCTCTTCATGCCGGCATACCTTTTCCTTATGTATGTAGCTTTGAGAATTATCAGTAGTCCAGGATTTAAAGAAATTTTCAATCAAAACGCTTCAGGTATCGCACCAGCAGGAGAGGGACCTTTTGGAGCAACATTTATAAGTGTTATTATCCAATACGTTATTGCTTTATTTTTTATTAATATACCCCTTATCGCTGCTATAGAGATGGGAGCAGTAGGAGCAAAATGGGCACCAGACGCAAAGAGCGTGACAGGATTCTTTGGTCAACATACTGCGGGAAGAGGAGCAAAGTGGGCACAAGGAAAACTAGCGACGAGTGGATTTGCTGCGCGAAATCCTAACTTGGCAGTTTGGACAAATAAGGGACTTGGTCAAGTATCAAGTGGAAGTTTTGGTGGAACAAAGGGTGGATATGAGAAGAGATTTAAGGATTATGTTAAGGATAGGACAGATTATGTTAAAAAAATTAAAACTTCAAAAGAGGAGTCCGATACTTATCTAGCATCTACAATGACAGAGTATGATCGAGTAAAAGCAAACGAGAAAAGAGCTTTAGAGTACAAGAGATCTGAGGCTGCTAAGGATAGAACGAGATTTGAGCGGATCAGCAATGATACTAGTAGGAATGCTAATTTGAGACAAATTGCTGATAAACAAGCCAAAAAGATGGCGGAGCAGGAAAAGGCATTAACAGAACAAATAAATGGTATGGATGCGGAACGAAAGAAAGAAGCAGAGAAACAAGAAAAACTTTCTAAAAATCTTAGATCTAACCAATTCGCAAACGCGCTCACGTCAGGGCCTGATCTTGGTACAGGTAAAGCAAGAAAAGAAGCTTCTGAAGCAATAAAGAAAGATCTAAATAAGGGCAAGGATGAGAAATTATTGGATAGACTAGATACAATATTAAACAAAGAAGGTGGGGATAAACCTGCAGCGCCATCAGCAAAACCATAAAACATATGAATACCGAACAAATCATACAAGAAAGATTAAAAGTCCTTCCACAAGATATAAAGCAGGCCATTACAAAAACTAATCTTGCTAATAAGTTTGCTAATATTGCTGAGAAACACGGCTTACACATAGATCAAAACGGGAATCTGCAGACAGAGACACTTTTAGTTATGCTCGGTCTAGAGCCAACTTCTGATTTTGTTGAAAACTTAAGACAGAGTCTGGATATATCACTAAACGAGGCGAGATCAATCGCTGATGATGTAAATAAAGAAATATTCTATAGCATTCGAACGTCATTGGAAAAGATTCAGCTTGAAGAGGAGGAAGCGGAAGTAGTAAAAGAGAATCCCATACCAACTCCTCCTGCACCGGCTCTCGATCCAAAACTCGTCGCTACTCCGATCTACATTCCTAAAACCGTCCCCCCAACTATTCAACCCACCACCGTCGAGCAAGCAGGAAGGTTTACTATCGAAAATCCTCCAGTCGGAACAACTCAGTACAATGATAAGAAGATAAATAAGGATGCAGTCATGAAAAAGATTGAGGATCCAGAAATTGTAAATCCTGAACAACTCCTAACCACACCAGTTGTAAGTATACCTCAAGTAGAAGTAAAGAAAGTTGAAAGCAAACCGTACGCCGCTGACCCTTATCGAGAAAGTATATAAAAGAGGCATGATATAATAAACCCATGAGATACCAAGTTC
The DNA here is from genome assembly GCA_025353045.1 of Candidatus Tayloriibacteriota bacterium. Lineage (GTDB taxonomy): Bacteria > Patescibacteriota > Minisyncoccia > Phycocordibacterales > PALSA-1337 > CAIOGI01. The sequence goes on along the minus strand of JANXRK010000051.1, from coordinate 2,267 downwards.
CACAGTTCATTGAAGTAGAGGATAAAATATTTCGTTCAATATCTTTGAAACAATTTATTTATCTTGCTGGTGGAGCTGGCCTTTGTTTTGTTATTTTTCGATATTCTCCATCGATTATCATTTCTTTTATACCGATAGTCATCATCGCTGTATTTTCTGTGGCTTTGGCTTGGTTTAAACTTTATAAGCGTTTTCCATTCATTACTGTGGTCGAATGGGCATTCAAATACTATACGTCTGCAAAACTTTTCATTTGGAAAAAGGTTCCAAGTAAAAAGGCAGACAATCCTGTTCAAGAAGCAAAAGAGTATGCTGGGATCATGGTGCCGAAAATTTCTGATAGTAAATTGAAGGATTTAACATGGAGTTTGGATATAAAGGAGAGTATGTATAATAATCAAAATCAAAAATAATATGGCTCAAGCTTCCAAGACAACCCAAGAATTCGTACCGATTCAAGAAATCCGTGATGGTGTGGTTATTCTTAAAGATGGATCCATGCGATCGTTGATTCTTGCTTCTTCACTCAACTTTGCCCTCAAATCAGCTGACGAGCAAGCCGCTATTATTTCTCAATTTCAGAATTTCCTTAACTCCCTCGATTTTTCAATTCAAATTTTCATCCAATCAAAACGTCTTGATATACGGCCATATATTGCGCTTTTGGAAGAACGCTACAAGGAACAGGTAACAGAATTAATGAAAATTCAAACAAGAGAATACATAGAGTTCATCAGAACTTTCGTGGACAATAGTAGTATTATGACAAAAGGATTTTTTATTGTTATCCCATATATGCCACCGACGTTAACGGCAAGTAAAAACCCCCTTTCTAATTTTATGAATAGAGGTAAGCAAGATAAGATTTTGGAAAATGAAAAATTTGAAGAATATAGAAGCCAACTTGAACAGAGGGTAGGGGTAGTTGAGCAGGGACTTGTGAGATGTGGAATACGCGTAGCAGAACTTGGAACAGAAGAGGTGGTAGAATTGTATTATAAGATTTTCAATCCTGGGGAAACAGAGAAGCCGATCCAGATTAACTAGTAAATAAACTAGATACATTATATATGAGTATATTTTCAAAATTATTAGGCAAAAAACAAGAAGAACCAATTGTTTCATTGATGCCACAGGAGATTTATGAGGCCGGGGTTCTAGAACTCAAGGATGTTATTGCACCTTCTGCACTTAAAATAAGTCCGAAAGAGATCAATCTTGGTGAAAAAGTAGCAAGAACATTCTTTGTTATCTCATATCCACGCTTCCTTTCTGAAAGTTGGTTTGCTCCAATCATTAATCTCGATAAGATTTTCAATATTTCCATCTTTGTTCATCCAGTAGATACTGCAAAGATCCTTCGACACTTCCAGAAAAAAGTAGCTGAGGTACAGAGTCAGATCTCCGATAGAGAAGACAAGGGTCTCGTTCGTGATCCGATGCTTGATACTGCATACCAAGACCTCGAAGGTCTCCGTGATAATCTCATGCAAGCTCAAGAGAAGATTTTTGATGTAGGAGTCTATATCACTATTTTCGGGGACAGTAGTGCAGAACTAGATAAAATTGAATCAGAAGTAAAATCAATTCTAGAATCAAAGCTTGTATACCTAAAACCAGCCCTCTTCCAGCAGGAAAGTGGTTATAAGAGTGTTTTGCCAATAGGTGACGATCAACTCGCAGTTCACAGTAAACTCAATTCATCACCACTTTCGAGTCTCTTTCCATTTGTTTCTTTTGACCTTACTTCTGATAAAGGAATTCTGTATGGGATCAATCGTCACAACTCTTCACTCGTTCTTTTTGATCGATTCCTCCTTGAAAACTATAACTCAGTAACATTCGCCAAGGCTGGATCGGGAAAATCATATTGTACAAAACTCGAAATCCTTAGAACACTTATGTTTGATACAGAAGTGATCGTTATTGACCCTGAAAAGGAATACGAATACATGGCAGAAGCAACAGGGGGAAAGTATTTCAATATTTCTTTGAACTCCGAGCATCATATTAATCCTTTTGACCTTCCAATTCCTGGCGAAGACGAGTCAGCTGCTGATGTTTTGAGATCAAATATTATCAACCTTGTAGGACTTTTCAGAATCATGCTCGGAGGTCTGTCACAAGAAGAAGACGCAATCATCGATCGAGCTATTAGTGAGACGTATGCTTTGAAAGATATTACTCCGGAATCAGATTTTAGAAACGTAGAACCACCACTTCTTTCAGACTTTGAGCTTGTACTTGCTGGTATGGAAGGGGCTGAG
>JANXRK010000027.1 GCA_025353045.1 Candidatus Tayloriibacteriota bacterium | reverse complement strand
ATAATAAAGCGCAAACCACTTAGAAGAAAGGTGGAACTAATATCAATATAATTAACCTTAACTAATTAAAAATCTATGTCCAAAATAATCGGAATCGACTTAGGTACTACCAACTCTGCTGTTGCAGTGATGGAAGCTGGTACCCCTAAAATATTAGAAAATGCAGAAGGTGCTCGAACCACTCCTTCGATCGTTGCCTTATCAAAAACAGGAGAACGAATGGTTGGCCTTCTTGCAAAACGCCAAGGAGTTACAAATCCTAAAAATACTGTATATCAAATCAAACGATTCATCGGTCATAACTTCGATGATCCAGCAGTACAAAAAGACAGAGCTTCTGTTCCTTTTGAAATACAGAAGAGTGCAACTGGAGGTATTGAAGTGAAGATGGGTGATAAATGGTTTCGACCAGAAGAGATCTCAGCTATGATCCTTGGAAAAATGAAGGCTGATGCTGAGGCTCGACTTGGAGAACCTGTCACAGAAGCAGTGATCACTGTCCCCGCATATTTCAACGATGCACAACGACAAGCAACCAAAGATGCTGGGAAAATCGCAGGTCTTGAAGTGAAAAGAATTATCAATGAACCAACAGCAGCAGCTTTGGCCTACGGATTTGATAAAAAGAAAGATGAGAAGATCGTAGTCTTTGACTTCGGTGGAGGTACATTTGATATCTCTGTTCTTGAAGTTGGAGATGATGTTGTGGAAGTAAAATCAACCGATGGAGATGCCCATCTCGGGGGAAAAGATATCGATCAAAAGATCATTAACTGGCTTGCAGAGGAATTCAAGAAACAAGAGGGGATTGATGTTCGAAAAGATGCGCTAGCACTACAAAGACTTGATGAAGCAGCTGAAAAGGCGAAGATCGAACTTTCAACAGCAATGCAGACAGAGGTGAATATTCCATTCCTTACGTCAGGTGCTGATGGTCCAAAACACTTGCTTGTAACTATGACACGAGCAAAGCTTGAGGAACTGACTCGAGAGTTTATCGATAGAGCTATGGAGATTACCAAACGAGCAATGGCAGCATCTCCATTTAAGATTGGAGACATTAATGAAGTTGTTCTCGTTGGAGGACAGACTCGTATGCCAGCTATGCAAAAGGCGGTGAAGGATTTCTTTGGAAAGGAATTGCACCTTGGTGTAAATCCTGATGAAGTGGTTGCGGTGGGCGCTGCTATTCAAGGAGGTATTCTTGCGGGAGATGTAAAAGGAGTTCTCCTTCTTGATGTAACTCCTCTTTCTCTTGCTATCGAGACAATGGGAGGAGTTGCAACAAAACTCATCGACAAGAACACAACCATTCCAACACAAAAGTCACAGATATTCTCAACTGCAGCAGACAATCAAACATCTGTGGAGATTCATATCACACAAGGTGAACGATCAATGGCAACAGACAACAAATCTCTTGGACGATTTATCCTTGATGGAATAGCTCCAGCACAACGAGGCATGCCACAAGTAGAAGTTACTTTTGATCTTGATGCAAATGGAATTCTTTCTGTAACTGCAAAAGATAAAGCTACAGGCAAAGCTAATAGTATTAAAATTACTGCAAGTTCAGGTCTTTCAAAAGAGGAAGTTGAGAAAATGAAAAAAGATGCAGAGATGAATGCAGCAGAAGATGCAAAGAAAAAGGAAATGGTAGAAGGGAAGAATACAGCAGAGCAACTCATCCACACTTCAGAGAAATCTTTGAAAGATGCTGGGGATAAAGTACCAGCAGATCTTCGAAAGAGTATTGAAGATAAAATAGCTGATGTGAAGTCTGCAAAGGATGGCACAGATACGGCGCGATTGAAGACAACAACTGATGCCCTTTCGAGCGAGCTTTCAAAGATTGGAGAGATTCTTTCAAAGGCACAACAGCAAACTCCACCAGCAGGGGATGCAGGTACACAAGGCGCAGCACCAGAAGGCGATGTAAAAGATGCAGAGTTTAAGGAGAAAAAATAAATAAAAAAGCTCCCCCGTCGGCACTCATAAGCTTACGCTTGTGGGTGAGAACGGGGGAGATTGGATAATGCTTAAGCTTCGCCATTGTTGAGCTGCAGTGTAATTTCGGAGACAAGAAACTTCTTTTGAAGTTGTACGTTTTTTTGTGAAGCATTCGCTGTATTTGGATTTCATTACGTTCGCTTTCCGAAAATTGCGCAAAGTTTTTTCATTTCTTCATTTTACGTCGTCCTAATTCAAAAGAGAATTTGCCGACCGAAAATAATCTTGGGTGAATTAGGTGATATTGAACTAGAAACTTTAGCAAAAAGTTAAAACTACACTTAAAAATCTCTTTGGTATATAATTACAAACCAACATGAAAGATCATTACAAAACCCTTGGCGTTGAGAAAAGTGCATCAAAAGAAGATATTAAGAAAGCCTTTCGAAAACTTGCTCATGAACATCATCCTGATAAGAATCAGGGTAACGATGCTAAGTTCAAGGAAATAAACGAAGCATATACAACTCTGTCTGACGATCAGAAGCGACAGCAGTACGATACATTTGGATCCGATGGACCAAGTGGTTTTGGCGATGGACAAGGTGGAGGTTTCGGAGGAGGATTCAATGGAGGTGGCTTTGACTTTTCTCAATTCACTCGCCAGCAAGGTCAAAATGGTCAATCATTCGAATTCGATCTAGGGGATATTTTTGGAGAATTTTTTGGGGGAGGTGGCGGACGTCGACCACGAAAAGGCGCAAATATAACTGTTGATGTTCAACTTTCATTCAAAGAATCTATTTTTGGTTTAGAAAAAGAGATAATAATACATAAAGAAAAAATAGCAGTAAAAATTCCAGCCGGAATCGAAAATGGCCAAGGACTACGAGTCCAAGGTAAAGGTGAAGAAGGTCCTGGAGGAAGAGGAGATCTAATCGTCAGAGTTTGGGTCACCGAGCATGATGTTTTCAGAAAAGAAAGCTTTAACCTTGTAATGGAACTTGATCTAAAACTGACAACAGCACTTCTAGGAGCAACACTAGATATTGATACACTCGATGGAAAAATAGAATTAAAAATTCCAGCGGGCACAACACACAATGAAATCCTTCGGGTTCGACAAAAAGGAGTTCCAGATGAGCGAGGACGAAGAGGGGATTTACTTATCGTTACAAAAGTAGAAATGCCAAAGAAAATCTCAAAAGCTGCACAAAAACTGATTGAAGAATTAAAGAAAGAAGGTCTATAGGATATAATAAAAATATGAAAATACTTACATATATTAAAAGTCACGTGGTTATTTCGTCGGCTACTGGAATCGTAGTAATCATTGCCATGATCATTGCCGGAAGAGTAGCGAGCAGAAATAAAGCACCGCAAGCAAATCTTTCGAATACAAAGAAAGTTAATCTTATTGAAGTGACAAATTTTAGAAATGATCTTTCAAAAGTTTCAGCAGATGGTATTGTCGAATCAGTTTCTCAGGCAGACATTAAAAGCCAGATCTCTGCACCAGTAACAAGTATTGATGCTCAAATAGGGGATAGTGTTGTGGTTGGGCAAACGTTGGTAGTACTACAAAATGCCGATATCCGCGCTCAACTCGACCAAGCTCGGGCTGGATTGGCTTTGGCTCAGGGTCAATACACAGGAAGCAGTATGTCACTTGATTCTGCAAAAAGCTCAGCCCTTGAAACTATTCACAATAGTTACAGTACTGCAAATAAAATTGTAAACTCTGATATCGATCAGTTCTTATATAAGAGTACAGGAAATAACCCTCAGCTTTCTTTTTTTATTTCAGATTCGAAACTTAATAATTCTATTAGAGACTTTTATTTAAACTTTCCAAATATTCAAGAAGCCTGGAATGAAAACATGAAGGGTCTATCTATATCTTCAGAAAATGGAGAAATTGTAAAAGTTCTTTCGACCTCACAAATCAATATTGAAAATACATCAGTATTCCTGGATCAAATTGCTACAGCAATCAATACAGCAACATCGAAAACACCCTCATCACCCGACACTATTGCTCTCAATAAATGGCAAGATACAGTGACTGCGGATCGAAGCAAAACTAACACTATCTCATCGACTTTAATCTCCGCAAAATCCGGACTATCAAATGCAAATCTAAGTTATGGATCTTTAGCAAATGCTCAGATGTCTTCTGCTCAAGCTGTTGTGAATAATCTCGAAGCTCAATTGACAAAGACAATATTTATATCGCCGATTACTGGAAAGATTGCTGCATTACCTTTACGAACAGGTGAGCTCGCTCAGCCTGGCCAACTCATTGCGACTATTGTAGGTGGAGGAGGTCTTCAGGTACGTGCCTATGCTAGTGGGGAAGACTTAGAAAGAATTAAAAGTAGCGCAAAAGTTTTAATTGATGGAAAGATTACTGGAACAGTTGTAAGTGTAGCTCCAAGTGTCAATCAATCAAATAAAAAAGTGGAAGTTAAAATATCAGTAGATAATGGAGAATCTTCTGATCTGGTTATTGGCCAAAACATTTCAGTTTCAATTAATTCAACAGAGACATCTGCATCAACACTTGAATCACAGAAATATCTTTTGCCAATCCAAGATGTAAAAATAATTCCAGGAGATGCTTTTGTCTTTACTCTTGATCCTGATTCAAAAATCGTAAAGCATGCTGTGATCATTGGAAAAATCCAAGGCGACTTCGTTGAAGTTACAAGTGGTATCAATTCAGATATGAAGATAGTTACTCCTGTCTACGAGCTAGAAGAAGGTGAGAATGTAACTGTACAATAATTGTTCAATACCACATGGATATAAAAAATAAAGATAAATCATCAGATAGTAGATATTTGGAGCGACTGGAGTTTCGACCTGAGTTGCGGAATACATGGCTAAACTTCTTCGTCACAAACTTCCGAGTAGTTATTTTACTTATCTTCATCATTTCTGTATGGGGAATTTATTCATTCTTAAGTCTTCCTCGAGAATCAAATCCTGAAATCAAGATTCCAATCGCCATCGTCTCTACTTTTTATCCTGGAGCCTCGCCTTCAGATGTTGAAGAATTTGTTACAAAGAAAATTGAAGCGAAACTTTCTGGGCTTAAGGGCTTGAATAAACTAACTTCAAAATCTTCGAATTCATTTTCATCAATTCAAGTAGAATTTAATGCCAGTGAAAACCTTGAAGACGCAATCCGAAATCTTCGAGATAAGATTGCAACAGTTAAAAACGATATCTCAACTGATGCAGAAGAACCTGTTGTAAGTGAAATTTCACTTGATGATGCGCCTATTTGGTCTATTTCTCTTACAGGACCTTATGATGGATTTACACTTCATAACTATATTGATCAAATCAAAGACGAGCTTGAAAAAAATCCTGGAGTTCGAGAAATTCAGATTTATGGAGGAGATGAACTCGAATACGAAATAGCATATCAACCAGATCGTTTACTTTTCTATGGAGTAACTACAGATGATGCAAATAGAGCGGTCCTTTCAGCAAATACGGCTATACCTTCTGGAAATTTTGAGAACAAGAGTCTCATTTTCCCAGTTCGTGTTGATGGACGAATGACTGATATTGCAGACATTGCTCGAATCCCCGTTTCTCATAGTCCTGATGGCGGAACTATTTTACTTAAAGACATAGCAAAAGTTACTGAAAAGGCAATTAAGAAAACTTCATATTCACGACTATCACAAGGTGGGGCGGAGTCAAAAAATTCTATTAGTCTTTCTTTGATCAAACGACAAGGTGCTTCTGTTTTGGATACTGTTGATTCTGCGAAGAAAACGGTTGATGATCAATTGAAATCTTTTGCTCCTGGAATCACTTATGGAACAACCATGGATCTCGCAAAGCAGGTGCGAGTTAGTTTTGATCAATTGAGTCATGACTTTTTGATTACCGTTTTGCTCGTATGTATTATTCTTTTCTTGATTGTAGGACTCAAAGAAGCTTTCGTTGCTGGCTTGGCTATTCCACTTGTGTTCTTTGTAAGTTTTGGAGTTTTGCACGCTTTGGGAATGACGTTGAACTTCCTATCTCTATTCTCACTTATCCTCGCTCTCGGCTTACTTGTGGATGATGCTATAGTGGTGGTATCAGCTACAAAACAATATCTGAACACTGGAAAATTCACTCCGGAGGAGGCGGTGCTTTTAGTGCTCAATGACTTTAAATGGGTTTTGACAACGACGACACTTGCGACAGTGTGGGCCTTTTTGCCTTTGCTTTTTGCTTCAGGAATCGTCGGTCAATATCTCAAATCAATTCCTGTAACTGTTTCTATCACACTCATCGCATCACTTTTCATCGCTTTGATGATCAACCATCCACTTGCTGCTATTTTGGAGAGAATTCGTTTGATCAAGAGATTTTTCTTTATCATTGAAGGACTTTTGATCGTCTTTACTGGATTGATGTTCTATGACGGTGGCGGAATCCAAATCGTTCTTGGGATCATTTCTCTCATTATCGAAGGTTGGCTCATTTGGTGGTATGAAAAGGGTGGGGTGCCAAAGATGAAAGAGAATGCGCGACTGATGGATACTGAATGGAAGAGTGACAAGCTCATCAAAGAAAAATTGGCAGCCCAAGGAAATAAAGACCACGATACGTTGACCGATCGTTTAATTCACGGAATTATTAACTTCCATTACTTTATTCCTATTTACGAAAAAACTCTTCGTTATTATATTTTTGACAAGAAGAAACGAAGATTAGTCATAGGAATGGTTACACTTCTTTTCTTTGGAAGTATTGCTCTCGTGGCAACTGGTGTTGTTCGAAATGAATTCTTTCCAATCTCAGATCAAGACTATATCTATGTCGATATGAGCACTCCAGTTGGTTCTAGCCTTGATGCAACAAATGAAAAGACAAAACTAATTGAAGCTCAACTCACAAAATATCCAGATATCATTAGTTATTCAACGTTGATCGGACAAGCCAGTCCAGCTTCAGGAAAATTTACTGGAGGTTCTATTGGTTCTTCAAATATTTCATCAATAAATATCACCCTGAAGGACAAGAAAGAACGTTCAATGAAATCGTACACCCTCACCGATACCATTCGAAAAGACTTAATTAATGCAAATATCCCTGATATTAAAATAAATGTTTCTGTGGCCGCGGGAGGTCCTCCGGCTGGTTCTGCTTTTGAAGCGCATATCTCTGGAGACGATCTTACTGTTTTGACCAAGATCATGAGTGATTTACGAGTACCACTTTCTACCATCCCAGGTGTAATCAATATCGATACATCGATCAAAGACTCTGTTCCAGAATACACATTCACTCTCGATCAATCTGCACTCCAGAGAAACAATCTCACTGCTGCGTATGTTGGCTCAGTTCTACGAACTGCAATTTCTGATGTTGAAATCGCTAAGATTGTAAAAGGGGAGAAGGAAATAAAACTTATCACTACATTTGATAAAGAATCACTTCCTGATTTGGAATCAATTCAAAATCTTCAAATTCTTAATACTCAAAAGCAACCAGTGTATCTCAAAGATGTTTCAAAAATAGAATTGAAACCTGCGGTGAATGTCATTACTCGTATTGATCAAAAGAGAACAGTGGTTCTATCTGCTGGTGCTGATTCAAGTACAAATGGTCCAATCATTGTGGCTGCTTTCCAAAAGAAAATTACTGATTATAAAGTCCCAGCAGGATATATCATCTCGTATGGTGGAGAAAACGAACAGAATGCAGAGTCATTTGCTTCTATCATCCGTGCTATGGTGATTGCGATTTTCCTCATCATCGCCACTCTCGTTATCCAGTTCAATTCATTCCGTAAGGCTCTCATCGTCCTTGTACCGATTCCTTTGGCTTTGATTGGAGTATTTCTCGGTATGGCAACATTCAATGTGTCTTTGGGACTTCCAGCTCTTATCGGTATTTTGGCCCTCTTTGGAATTGTGGTGAAGAACTCAATCATCTTGGTTGATAAAATAAACCTCAATCTCAAGAGTGGCATTCCATTTGAAGATGCTATCGCCGATGCAGGAAAGTCACGACTTGAGGCGATCTTTATCACTTCACTTTGTACGATCTTCGGAATCCTACCAGTTACTTTGTCTGATGAATTCTGGCAAGCATTAGGAAGTGCAGTGATCTTTGGTTTAACATTGTCATCATTCTTAACACTCTTCTTTGTACCAGCTTTCTATTTGGTGTTGATGAGGGGGACGGAAGGGGAAAATTAGATGAAAGTATGAATAAAAAAAATCTACATATTTTTAAGATATATTCATCTTATTTAGAGTTCTTGGTGCCTGAAATACCAAATCTTATTCAAATCTTCTCACTCTTAACTTTCATCTCAATTTTACTTAAAAATAACAACTCTACTGTTTTCTATATACATTCTTTTTAAATCTGCTCATTATCTAATGAAAGACATTCATAAAAGTTTCTCTGATTTTGAAATCTGAAAGCATAACCCTAATCATTTATTTGCCAGGTGGATAGTTTTTACTTTTTTTACGATAGTTATCTTTATCACTCTTTCATTGAATCTTGCTGATGTGATCATGCAATGATGAATTTTTGCAAAAAAAGCGGACCCCATCGCTGGAGTCCATCTTCGGTTGATGGTGATTACGTATCACCGGGACGCGTGGACTTCACCCTTCAAGATGAGTAGCACGGTCGGCGGATGTTCGTTCGACTTATATCCAACGACATCATCCTTCACGTCCTCGTACGCATCCAACGCCCGAACTAAGTCCTTAGGCGTCGCCGTAGGAATTTTTGCTTCGGCATATCGGGCGGCGAAGATCGGTGAGGCTGCTTGTCGCCAGGCATTGTTCACGTTTTCGACCTTCCAATGATAACCGAGGAAGAAACCGAGGAAGAGAAATAGAGCTTTGACCCAAGTCGCAGTGGATTTGAAAATTCTTGTTTGAAATGCAACTCATATATCATTAAGAAATATGAGAAAAACATTCAGACATTTAGACTTTCATGCGCGCGATCGGATTGAGGCT